>JAYSOP010000094.1:0-14244 GCA_043722905.1 Chryseolinea sp. | reverse complement strand
AAGCTCAATCTATCAGCATTTCTTATCACCGGTACAACCAACCCTCTGGGAGTCGATACTGCGATAGAAATATCACAATAGTCATGATAAATAACTTCTTCTTTATCAAGCGATGCGTTGACTCCGGGAAATTCTTTCAATGCGGCGCATACAGCTTTGGTAAAAAAAGACATAAAGCCAAGACCAACACCGTACTTTTCCTTGAACTTGTCCTTGTAGCGAGAACGCAGATCCATCACCGGTTTCATATCAACCTCGTTAAAGGTTGTGAGCATGGCGGTTTCATTCTTGACTGAAACGAGACGTTTTGCAATGGTCCTTCTGAGGGAAGACATTTTTTCACGGCGTTCACCCCTGGCTATGCCATCCGAAATTACGGGTGGGCCCGATGGACCAGCAACCTTGGCTTTACCATCGGCGGGCTTTTCCGTAGCAGGCTGAGCTTTCTGAGCATCATCTTTCGTTATTCTTCCGCCCACTCCTGTACCCTGCAACTGATTGGAGGCCATACCTTTTTCATCCATTATTTTTGCGGCCGCGGGAGAAGGATGACCCGCCGCATATGATTTATCATTTTTTGGAGCGCCTCCATCAGGGGCCTGAGTAGTAGGTTTTGGTGCGGAGACTTCAGGCGCACCCTCCATAATTTCTATACGGCAAATTAATCCACCTATGGGCAAAGCATCTTTTTCTTTGGCTACAATGCGGAGAATTCCGCTAGCCTCTGCGGGTAGCTCAAACGTTGCTTTGTCAGATTCCACTTCAGCAATTATTTCGTCGATTCTGACCATGTCGCCGTCTTTTTTAAGCCACGAAGAAATGGTGACTTCCGTAATCGACTCACCAACGGCTGGAACTTTCATTTCCTTGATGGCGCCGGTAGACTTCGGGGGGTTTGGGGGGGGAGCTACGGGAGCTGTTTTATTCTCCTCTGCTTTCACAGTTTTGGTTTCTTCTTTTGAGGGAGCCGCTGGCTTCGTAACCGCCTGGCCATTGGGTTCAATTTCACAAATGACTTCGCCAACGGGAACCGTTTCCCCTTGCTTTCGGATGATCTTGAGCACCCCTTCATTCTGGGCCGTTAATTCAAAAGTAGCTTTATCAGATTCCAGTTCAGC
The DNA here is from genome assembly GCA_043722905.1 of Chryseolinea sp. GTDB lineage: Bacteria > Bacteroidota > Bacteroidia > Cytophagales > Cyclobacteriaceae > Chryseosolibacter. The sequence goes on along the minus strand of JAYSOP010000094.1, from coordinate 13,126 downwards.
GATTACTTCATCGAGCTTCACGGAATCGCCATCTTGCTTTAACCAATTGGCAATGGTTACCTCTGAAATAGATTCACCTACGGTGGGGACTTTAATTTGGATTCCCATGATATATTTTTATAGGATTAGATCTCAAACGATCGGTTAATAATTTTTTCTTGTTCGGCTTTATGGACTTTTGAATATCCGGTGGAGGGTGAGGCGCTTGCTTTGCGGCTGATCACTTCCATTTCCTGTTTCGGCATTACCCTTTGTATAAATGACCAATAGCCCATATTCACAGGCTCTTCCTGAACCCACACTACTTTTCCTCCTTTGTACTTCTTGAGGAGCGCCTTGACCTGTTTTTCAGGGAAGGGATGCAATTGTTCAATGCGTATGACGGCGGTATCTTTAATTTTCTTTTTAAGCTGAACCTCGAGCAAGTCGTAATAAATTTTACCGGTACATAACACGACACGCGAGATTTCTTTTGGATGTGCATTCACATCATCGATCACTTCCTGGAAGGAACCTTCCGAAAATTCTTTCACCGGGGAAACAACAGAGGGATGTCTTAACAAAGATTTGGGCGAAAGGACAATGCAAGGCTTCCTGAAAGGCCAGGTGACTTGTCGTCGGAGGAGATGGAAAAAGTTCGCAGGTGTCGTCGGGTTCGTCACGATGATATTATATTCTGCGGAGAGCTGTAAGAATCTTTCCGGTTTAGCACTCGAGTGCTCAGGCCCCTGACCTTCATATCCATGGGGCAACAACATCACCAATCCGTTCATTCGTTGCCATTTGGATTCCGCGCTGGTGATGAACTGGTCAATCATTACCTGGGCGCCATTAACGAAATCACCGAACTGCGCTTCCCACAAAACAAGCGCATGCGGAGTTGCCATAGCATATCCATACTCAAAACCAAGAACGCCAAACTCTGACAATAGGGAATTGTAGATATGAAATTTTTCCTGACCTTTTTCAATATTGTCCAATCCGCAATACGGGGCGTTGGTATTGGTATCGAAGAAATACGAATGGCGATGCGAGAACGTTCCGCGTTTTACATCTTGCCCTGACATCCTGACAGGGGTGCCTTCAGTCAAAAGGGAGCCATAAGCAAGTAACTCGGCATCAGCCCAGGTCAAAATTTTAGTTTCAAAGAATGCGGTCTTGCGGTCTTTCAGTAATTTTTCAATTTGCTTTATAGGTCTGAACCCTTCCGGGATGTTGATCAACGCTTTTCCTACTTTATCAATAACGTTTTGCTTGATGCCGGTAATTGGTGACTGATCAAAATCTTCAGGTGTGGAGCGGCGAAGTTTCTCCCATTCCGCTTCAATCTTTTGCGGTTTATAAGGCAGTGGCTTTTGTTTTACTTCATTGAGGCGGTCTTGCAACTGGCTCCGGAAGCGCTTGTCCATTTCATCAGCAAGGGCAGCATCAACATCGCCACGCTCAACCAGTTTCTTGACGTACACTTCTCTTGGATTGGGGTGCTTGGCAATCAGGTTGTACAACTTCGGCTGAGTGAACTTTGGCTCATCATTTTCATTATGCCCATGTCGCCGATAGCACAAAAGATCAATAAAAATATCTTTCCCGAATTTTTGCCGGAACTCAACGGCCAGGTTAGCCGCAAAGTTAACGGCTTCAGCGTCATCGCCGTTCACGTGAAGAATCGGTGCATCTACAATTTTCGCAATGTCGGTACAGTAAATACTGGTGCGGGCGTCATCATAATCAGTGGTAAATCCGACCTGATTATTAATGACAAAGTGAATGGTACCTCCCGTTGTATATCCCGCCAGGCCTGACATCTGTACAACCTCATATACCACGCCTTGTCCGGCAACGGCTGCATCCCCGTGAATGAGAATGGCCATTGCGGTTTTTAATTCACCCCCGTATTCATCGTCAATTTGTCCGCGGGTATAACCAATAACCAAAGGGTCTACCGCCTCCAGATGAGAGGGATTAGGTGTAAGCTTTACGTATATCTTTTTACCAGAAGGCGAGTTAATATGACTTGAATAGCCAAGATGATACTTAACATCCCCGTCACCCATGGTGAGGTCAGGATTTACATTGCCTTCAAATTCGTTAAAGATCTGCTCATAGGTTTTTCCAAGAATATTGGAAAGCACATTTAATCTTCCCCGGTGAGCCATTCCTATCACCACTTCTTTCACATCCAGTTCCGCGGCCCGGTTGATAATTGTCTGAAGTGCCGGTATGGTGTTTTCACCGCCCTCCAGTGAAAACCTTTTTTGGCCAAGGAACTTGGTGTGTAAAAAATTCTCAAAGACTACGGCTTCGTTGAGCTTTCCTAAAATGCGTTTCTTTTCTTCACGGTTAGGATTATAGGCATAGTATTCGTTTTCGCATTTCTGGAAGAACCATTTTCTCACTTCATCATTACCAATGAAATTATACTCCCAACCAATGGGTCCGAGGTAAAGAAATTTAAGTTTTTCAATGATCTTCCGGAGAGTAGAACGCTCCATGCTGATTTCAGAGGCAACATCAAACTCTGTATCCATGTCTGCATCTGAAAGCCCTACGCCTTTGTGATCGAATTGTACATTGTGATTTCTTCTTTCGCGCACAGGGTTTGTCTTGGAAGCAAGGTGGCCGAAAGACCGATAGGTAAAAATCAAGTTTCGTACCTGTGTCTCTTTGATTGATAAAGAATCATTGACAGTACCGGGTGTACCCGATCCGTTCTCGCCATAGCGCTGGTTGGAAAAATCATAACCCTCAAAAAACTTCTGCCAGGTAAGATCAACCGAAGCGGGGTCCTTTTTATAATTTTGATAGAGTTGATCTACATAACCAACGTCTGCATTTGATATGTATGAATACTTATCCATTTTTTTAAAGTAAGCCAGTAAAGGTAAAAAACAGCATTTAATTAAAAAAACCGCTTAATCGCATATACGAATATTTAACCGGACTGTTAATTGAGGCTTTTTCATTAAACATTCCATTGACAGAAGGAAAAAATCGGCTATCTTTGCAAACTTAAAAAACGGACGAGTTCCAAAATTACGAAAAATGGTAAAAATCAGATTGGCCCGTAGAGGCCGCAAAAAACTGGCGATGTACGACGTAGTCGTAGCCGACGCTAGGGCACCACGAGATGGTCGCTTCATTGAAAAAATCGGAACCTATAACCCGCTTACGGTACCGGCAAAAATTGACTTAAAAAATGATCGGGCATTTCATTGGCTCATGCAAGGTGCTCAGCCTTCTGACACGGTGAAGGCCATGTTATCCTACCGTGGGATCATGTTAAAAAAGCATTTACAGATCGGTGTAGTGAAAGGCGCGTTAACGCAGGAACAAGCCGACAGCAAACACGCTGACTGGGTGCAATCAAAAGAATCGAAGACTCAAGCTTCTACTGACAAAATGAGCCAGGATAAACAGGCTCAGGCGAAAGCCCGTAAAGAAGCTGAAACCAAAATTAAGGACGCCCGTGCTGAGGCTATTCGCAAGAAAGCCGAATTAGCTGCGGCAGTTCCGGAAGCCCCTCCTGCTGAAAGTGCTGAAGGACCTGCTGCCGAAAGTGCGGAGGGACCTGCTGCGGAAGCAACTGCTCCCGAGGGCACTGAGCCTGCCCAGGGAAAAGTAGAATAGAAATAGAATTAATCATCAATAGAATGCCAGTGCCCGAGCGCATTGGCATTTTTGTTTAGTTCAACCGAGATGAATATCGATACTTGTTTTAAAATCGGTTATATCATGAAGCCACACGGCCTGAAGGGCCAGGTAACCATTTCATTGGATCCGGAATCTCCGGAAGATTTTACCCCTATAAAAACTGTTTTCGTAGCGTCTAATGAGAAACTTTTACCGTATTTCATTGAAGCTATTTCACTGAAGGGAAAAAAGGCATTTCTTAAATTGGAAGAAATTAATACCCCTGAGCAGGCAAAGGAAATTTCCAAGTCGTCAATCTATCTTCCGAAATCTCAACGTCCCAAATCAGCACGCGGGAAATTTTATGATGACGAAGTCATCGGCTTTGGTGTTGTCGATAGTGAAGTCGGTGACTTGGGAAAGGTAAAGGAAATTGTCCAGGCCGGACCCAATAAATTGTTGTCGGTGGACTACCAGGGAAAAGAGATTTTAATTCCCTTAAACAGTCCATTCGTTGATGGGGTTAACAAGAGCAGAAAAAAGATAACCGTTACCTTGCCCGAAGGTTTTTTGGAAATATAAGTTCCTACATTGGCTCAACCAAAGTCATCGGAACTTATGGTCTTTAAGGGTCCACCTGTTACCATTATCATCATGCATATTGATATCATCACATGCCTGCCAAAACTAATCGAAAGCCCTTTTGCGGATTCAATTCTGAAACGCGCGCAGATAAAAGGGTTAGTGGAAGTTAATATCATTGATCTGCGCAATTACGCTACCGACAAGCATAAATCTGTAGATGATTATGCCTATGGCGGAGGGGCCGGTATGGTGATGATGATCGAGCCGATTGATCGCTGCCTTCGCGAATTAAAATCTCAACGCTTATATGATGATATTATTTATATGAGTCCTGATGGTGAAAAGTTAACACAATCTGTGGCCAATCAATTAAGCCTTAAACAGAACCTGATTTTCCTGTGCGGCCATTATAAGGGGGTAGATGAGCGGGTCAGGAAACATCTTGTAACCCGGGAGATGAGTATCGGAGATTATGTCCTTTCTGGCGGCGAACTGGCAGCCGCAGTTGTGGCGGATGCGGTAATTCGGTTAATTCCCGGGGTTTTATCGGATGAAACCTCAGCTTTAAGCGATTCTTTTCAGGATGATTTGATCGCGCCACCGGTTTTTACCAGACCGGCTGAATATAATGGCTGGCATGTTCCGGAGGTATTGCTCTCAGGACATGAGCTAAAAATTGAAGAATGGCGTCATCAGCAGGCTATTCAGCGAACAAGGGAGCGACGACCTGATTTATTGAATGGTCAGAATTTCTTCTGAAATTCATATTCTTCTATTGCCTACTCCTTCCTGTTTCCTATATTTGCAGTCCGTTTCAAAAACCATTGGATTTATGACAGATTTCATAAAGATTGTTGAACAGGAATTTGCGAAGGTCCGCGAATCCCTCCCCGATTTTAAACCGGGCGATACTATAAACGTGCATGTTAAGATTAAAGAGGGAAATAAAGAGCGCGTGCAGCAATTTCAAGGCACTGTTATTCAGCGCCGTGGAAAAGGCACCAATGGTGAATCCTTTACCGTTCGGAAAGTCTCTAACGGAGTAGGTGTTGAACGTATATTTCCCCTGGTATCACCTTCTATTGATAAAATCGAAATTCTTAAAGTTGGTAAAGTGCGCAGAGCAAAACTTTATTATATGAAAGGCAGACATGGTAAAGCTGCCCGTATAAAGGAAAAAATATAGGCTTCTCAGCTTCTTTGAAAAACCATTCCGAACAGGGATGGTTTTTTGGTTTATATCCTCTACTACTTAACGCGTAATATCCCCCGGATAATCAAAAACCCGCGTTTTGAATTGTTAGCAAACTATTAAATAATTAATAACTTTGTCACCTCCTGAAAAACAACGCAATCACGACAAATGGCTCAAAACATTACCGAACTACTGGGAAAAGAGGCCGACTCTCTATTGAAACATGAGAGCAAGACCGTCAGGAAAGACCTTCTTCATGCCCCCGGTCCTGATTTTGTAGATCGGATTTTTTCACCCTCAAACCGTAATACCCAGGTTCTTAGAAGCCTGCAAACACTTTTTGGAAATGGCCGGTTAGCCAACACAGGCTATTTATCTATCCTTCCTATTGACCAGGGGATCGAGCATAGTGCAGGCGCATCTTTTGCCAAAAATCCCATTTATTTTGATCCGGAAAATATTGTAAAACTGGCTATCGAAGGGGGCTGCAACGCAGTAGCCACTACGTTTGGCGGACTGGCCATGGTATCGCGCAAGTACGCGCATAAAATTCCTTTTATTGTAAAGATCAATCACAACGAACTGCTTACCTATCCGAATAAACATGATCAGATCATGTTTGGATCAGTGGAGGACGCGTGGAATTTGGGTGCAGTGGCGGTAGGGGCCACGATCTATTTTGGTTCCGATAATTCGACTCGGCAGCTCCAGGAGGTAGCCCAGGCGTTTGAACGTGCGCATGAACTAGGGATGGGAACTATACTCTGGTGTTATGTAAGAAATAACGCCTTTAAGACGAAGGATAAAGATTACCATGTTTCTGCGGACCTCACTGGCCAGGCCAATCATTTGGGCGTCACCATTCAGGCAGATATCATTAAACAAAAATTAGCCGAAAACACAGGTGGCTACAAGGCATTGAATACGGGTGGAAGCAGTTATGGAAAACTGGACGAAAAAATCTATACAGAATTGAGCTCTGAGCATCCAATTGACTTGTGTCGATACCAGGTTATCAATTGTTATATGGGCCGCGCGGGTTTAATCAGCTCGGGTGGCGAATCAAAAGGCGCCAGTGACATGGCGGATGTTGTACGGACCGCTGTCATTAATAAGCGCGCCGGTGGCATGGGATTAATCTCAGGCAGAAAAGCATTTCAGCGCCCGATGAAAGAAGGCGTAGGAATTATGAATGCTATTCAGGATGTGTATCTTGACAAATCAATTGCGCTCGCTTAAATGGGTTGTCACACACCCTAATGGTCAATTAAAAGTCAATTATGTCGTGGTTTAAACGCAGTGATAAAGGTATTTTAACTCCCACCGAAGCCAAACGTGAGGTCCCGGATGGTTTATGGTTTAAGTCGCCCGCTGGAAAGATCGTCCACACAAGGGAGTTGAAAAAAAATGCTTACGTTGTACCTGAGGAAGATTTTCACGTACGCATCGGCTCTGAAGAGTACTTTGAGGTGTTGTTTGATGACAACAAGTATACCGAACTTGACGCGGACATGGAGCCAGCAGATTCGCTTAAGTTTACGGATACAAAACCGTATCCCAAACGGATAAAAGAGTCACAGGAAAAATCCGGGTTAAAAGATGCTGTCAGAACGGGATATGGAAAGATGAACGGAATTGACATTACGATAGCCTGTATGGATTTCAATTTTATTGGCGGGTCTATGGGCTCTGTGGTGGGCGAAAAAATCGCGCGTGCGATGGACCACAGTATCCAGCATAATCAACCCTTCCTGATGATTTCCAGATCAGGTGGTGCACGAATGATGGAGGCGGGTCTATCATTGATGCAAATGGCCAAGACCTCAGCAAAGATAGCCCTGATGGATAAAGCCAAAGTTCCTTACATTTCATTGCTTACCGACCCTACAACGGGCGGGGTAACAGCCTCGTACGCCATGCTGGGTGATTTTAATATCGCTGAGCCCAATTCGCTCATTGGCTTTGCCGGCCCCCGCATAATCCGGGAAACCATCGGAAAAGATCTTCCAAAAGGTTTTCAAAGCGCGGAGTTCGTTCTGGAACACGGATTTCTGGATTTTATTATGGATCGGCGAAATCTGAAAGCCAAACTAACGACCTTGCTCAAAATGCTGGAAAATTAAAGTTGGTCCAGGGCGGAAGTTCTGGGACACCCCGAAATTCTTCAGCGACAATCTTATTTTGAATACCCGACAACGAGCGGGTATCAACTTCACGAAAGTCCTTAACTTTCGCGAAGTTATCCGAAGGATCGGGCTTCGGGCGTAGCATTTTTTGGGTTTAATCCGTTTTTTGAAACCGGGATTGACCGAAAACCACTTTCAGAAAGTTAAGGACTTTCGGAAATCTCCCCGGTCACGCGACTGGTTCGCTTTCGCACAAAACTTTTCTATTCCTGAATACCCCGTCTATATAGATGCAGCCATGATTTACGATCCGGACGATTTAAAGCGTTCAGGAGTGGCTGAATCTAATAGGTGGATGATTTTATGGTGTCAATGAAACACCTCACTTTATCTACTTCAGTATCCGGATAAAGTCCGTGGCCAAGATTGGCGATATGGCCAGAAGGACCGAATTTGTCCAGCATTTTTTTCGTTTCGCGTTTTACATCTTCCAGGGACCCATATAAAGCGCAGGGGTCCAGATTTCCCTGCAGAACTTTGTCTGGCATAAGTCTGCGGGATTCGGCGATATCCATATTCCAGTCAAGGCCGACCACATCACAGGCGATTGAATTGAGTTCGGCCCGGACAAAAAATGCACCCTTGGCAAAAACTATTTTAGGCACTTCGCGAATGGAGTCGCAGATTTTTGAGATGTAGGGAAGCGAGAATGTCTTGTACTGGTCAGGGCTAAGAATTCCCGCCCATGAATCAAATATCTGAATAATATCAGCGCCGGCCAGAATCTGACCCTTCAGGTAGCGGATGGTACTTTGGGTTATCATTTCCAACAACTGATGGGCAAATTCCGGTTGTGTGTATAAAACCTTTTTTGCTTCGCTGAATGTTTTGCTGCCTTTGCCCTCTATCATGTAGGAGAATATCGTCCATGGGGCACCCGCAAAACCGATAAGCGGAACCTTTCCATTAAGCTCCCGCTTGGTTATTTTAATGGCCTCCATCACGTAATTTAATTCCGCGGCTTCGGCCACATGCAGATTCCTGATATCTTTTATAGACGAGATCCGCTTAGGAAACACAGGCCCTTTGTTTTCCTCCATCTCATAATTAAGACCCATAGCTTCGGGTATCACAAGGATATCGGAAAAGATAATTGCCGCGTCCACACCGAGAATATCCACTGGTTGAATGGTGACTTCGGCAGCCAGCTCAGGCGTTTTTACCAGCGTCTTGAAATTTTTAGCCGCCTCCCGAACCTTTCTGTATTGGGGAAGTATTCTGCCTGCCTGTCGCATTAACCAAACAGGGGTTCTCGATACAGGTTGTCCGGCTGCTGCATGCAAAATTAAAGGATTGGCAAAATTCATTTTTTATCTATTGGAACGTTTGTAGGAGACGGGAACCAAAAATAATTAACCCAGTTACTCGAAGGACTTCAAAAAAAAGGCTGGCTTCACAATGAAACCAGCCTTTTTCGATGCTTTTTATAAATCTAGGCTTCTGCCATTACTGGCTGAACTGATACGAATGATTTATTTTCCCTTCCTTTTTTAAAGACAACCACTCCTTGTGTGAGGGCAAAAAGGGTATGATCCCTACCAATACCCACGTTTTGTCCGGGGTGGTGTTTGGTTCCGCGCTGGCGCACAATAATGTTTCCGGCAATCACTTTTTGCCCCCCAAACACTTTGATACCCAGTCGTTTACTTTCCGATTCGCGGCCGTTCTTTACTTTACCTTCGCCTTTTTTATGTGCCATGGTTCTGAGTTTTTACCAGATTGAGCCCTGTAATTTAATCGCAGAAAGCGTCAACCTTATATGTTGAATAATTTTTTTGTCAACTGGATAATTGTCAACCGTCAATTGATTTACCCGATGCCTTCGATCTGAACCTTAGTGAATTGCTGGCGGTGGCCATTCTTCACCTGGTATCCTTTTCGTCTTTTTTTCTTAAAGACAATCACCTTGTTGCCTTTGACGTGCTCCAGGATCTTACCTGAAACCGTAATTCCTTTAACAGTAGGGGCGCCAATATCGATAGAACCTGCATTATCAACAAGAAGCACGTTATCAAAACTAACTGATGAACCAGCTTCTCCTGCTAATTTAGGGGCATAGATATATTGATCTTTAGCCACTTTGAACTGTTTTCCGGCAATGTTTACAATTGCGTACATAGCTTTTCAAAAAATAGGACTGCAAAGGTAAGAAAATATTCAGAATTATGATATCCCTGTCTAACAATTTGTAGCAAGATGGATAACCGCCGGTTTAAAAATTTTTATTCTTAAAGTCTACTGGCTTGCAGGCGAAACCTTTTGATAAGTCCATGGCTTTTAAACGGCTATTTTCCAGTAACTTATAATTCCACAAAGTGTCAACAAGTTATCCACAAATGCCGAAATTCATTAGAAAAGGCACTTTTTGATTTGTGGCTTTCATTTTTTTCATTTGTAGACTTGACGCTTACCGAGGTAGAAAATCATTCTGCCTCACTAGAGGGCAAGCAAAAAGAATTTTTTATATAAATCATCAGTTATGGCTTTGGCTGTTAACTGCGTGTTTATTTTTTGGTTAACAATAAAACCCAACTTAATTATGAGCCAGGCATCCCAGAGCGATGAACCGATTTTAAGAGAGAATAAGGATCGTTTTGTATTATTTCCGATTCGTCAGCATGAAATATGGAAGTACTACAAGCAGGCTGAAGCGAGTTTCTGGACTGCCGAGGAAATAGACCTGAGTCAGGACCTCAAGGACTGGGTGGGTCTCAATGATGGAGAGCGCCATTTCATTACTCATGTATTGGCTTTTTTTGCAGCCAGCGATGGTATCGTCAACGAGAATCTGGCAGAACACTTTGTTTCCGAGGTTCAATATACGGAAGCCAAGTTCTTTTATGGTTTTCAGATCGCCATTGAGAACATTCATTCCGAAACTTATTCTCTATTGATCGACACGTATGTAAAAGATGCGAAGGAGAAAGATAAATTGTTTCACGCCATTGAAACAATGGATTGTGTCAAGAGAAAAGCAGACTGGGCTTTGCGGTGGATTGATAAAGGAAATTTTCAGGAAAGGTTAATTGCCTTTGCGGCGGTGGAGGGTATTTTCTTTTCCGGATCCTTCTGTTCCATTTTCTGGCTGAAGAAACGGGGATTAATGCCAGGGTTGAGTTTTTCTAACGAGCTGATCTCACGGGATGAAGGATTGCATTGTGATTTTGCCTGCCATTTGTACACCCAGCATGTTGTGAATAAATTACCGAAGGAAAGCGTAATTGCAATAATCAAGGATGCGGTCGAGATTGAAAAGGAATTTGTGACTGATGCCCTTCCCGTGAATCTTATCGGAATGAATGCCGCCCAGATGCGTCAATACATTGAGTATGTAGCTGACCGTCTGATCAATGAACTGGTTGGCACAAAAATTTACAATGTTACAAATCCATTCGACTTTATGGATATGATTTCGCTGAGGGGCAAAACGAATTTCTTTGAAAAACGCGTTGCTGAATATCAGAAGGCAGGCGTGATGAACAGCACCGAAAAAGAAACTTCGCCAAAGTTTTCATTGAACGAAGATTTTTAATACATTCAATTACTTTTTAATCTTTCTTACTTACCAAAACAACCCCTATCCGAAGATGCTTGTATTAAAACGTGACGGACACAGAGAATCTGTAAAGTTTGACAAAATTACCGCGCGAATTGAAAAACTTTGCTATGGTCTAGATCCAAAGTTCGTGAACCCTGTCGAAGTAGCCATGAAGGTAATCAATGGCCTCTATGATGGTGTATCGACGCAGGAGTTAGATAATCTCGCAGCTGAAATTGCAGCCACGATGACTACCCGACATCCTGATTTTGCCAAGCTTGCAGCCCGTATTGCGGTGTCAAACCTGCATAAAGTAACGAGCAAGTCTTTTTCGAATACCATGAAACGGTTGTATCAACATGTGGATCCGAAAAACGGACAGAATGCACCTTTGATTTCAAAGGACACCTGGAAGATCATTAAAGAGCACGCTGCAGAACTGGATGAGGCGATTCTTTATGACCGCGACTTCAGTTATGATTTTTTTGGTTTCAAAACGCTGGAGCGTTCCTATTTGATGAAGATCGATGGGAAGACGGTGGAACGTCCTCAGCATATGTTAATGCGCGTAGCAGTAGGGATACATGGCAATGACCTTCCTGGTGCCATTGAAACCTATAACCTGATGTCAGAAAAATGGTTTACGCACGCGACGCCCACTTTATTCAATGCCGGAACACCAAAGCCTCAGCTTTCATCCTGCTTTCTATTGACCATGAAGGATGACAGCATTGATGGCATCTATGATACCCTGAAACAGTGCGCTAAAATATCACAATCCGCTGGAGGAATAGGCCTCAGCATCCATAACGTACGGGCTAAAGGTTCTTACATAAAAGGAACGGGTGGAACGTCCAATGGTATTGTTCCGATGCTTAGAAATTTTGACATGACAGCGCGCTATGTAGATCAGGGAGGTGGAAAACGCAAAGGAAGTTTTGCTGTGTATCTCGAACCATGGCATGCGGATATCTTTGATTTTCTGGATCTGAAGAAAAATCACGGTAAAGATGAGATGCGGGCACGAGATCTTTTCTATGCCATATGGATGCCGGATTTATTTATGCAACGCGTGGAGAATAATGAGATGTGGTCTTTGTTCTGCCCCAATGAGGCCCCCGGTCTGGCGGATGTTTACGGTGATGATTTTGATCGTTTGTATCAGAAATATGAAGCAGAGAATAAATTCCGCAAGCAGGTAAAGGCGCAGGATTTATGGTTCGAAATTCTGGAATCGCAGATTGAAACCGGTACGCCTTACATTTTATACAAGGACGCTGCGAATAAAAAATCCAACCAGAAAAATCTGGGAACAATTAAGTCAAGTAACCTGTGTACTGAAATCATTGAATACACAGCGCCTGATGAAGTGGCCGTGTGTAACCTGGCCTCTCTTGCCCTTCCAAAATTTGTGACGGAAGATGGTAAATTCGATCATCAGAAACTGTATGAAATTACCAAGGTTGCTACGCGCAACCTTAATAAAGTGATCGACGTCAATTATTATCCGGTGGAGGAAGCCCGCAAATCCAATATGCGCCATCGTCCCATCGGCCTTGGTGTACAAGGTTTAGCGGATGCATTTATCATGCTGCGCATGCCCTTTGATAGTGAAGAAGCCCGGGGGCTCAACAAAGATATTTTTGAAACCATCTACTTTGCAGCGATGGAATCCTCCATGGAAGAATCCATAAAGTACGGTCCCTATGAAACCTATAAAGGTTCACCGGTTTCAAAAGGTATTTTTCAATTTGACATGTGGGGAGTGACGCCTACGTCAGGCCGTTGGGATTGGGAGAAATTAAAGCAGGGTGTAAAGCAACATGGCGTTCGCAATTCCCTGTTGGTTGCGCCGATGCCAACCGCCTCTACTTCACAGATACTGGGAAATAACGAATGTTTTGAGCCATACACCTCCAATGTATATACCAGAAGAACGTTGTCAGGAGATTTTATTGTGGCAAATAAACACCTCATGAAAGACCTGATCAG
>JAYSOP010000093.1:0-4850 GCA_043722905.1 Chryseolinea sp. | reverse complement strand
CGAAACCCAAACCTATCAACTCATTGCATCAGAATTTCAATGGGAAATTGCTGATGGCAAAACAATCAATGCATGGGGATTTAACCAGTCTGTTCCCGGACCAACATTGCGTGCACGGAAAGGCGATACGCTTGTCGTGAAGGTGAAAAATGACCTGAAGGAATCAACAGTGATCCACTGGCATGGTATTCAATTGCCCTCTTCGATGGATGGAACTGACTCAGTGCAAAGACCAATCGCACCAGGCGAGGTGTTTGAATACCGCTTTACTGTTCCGGATGCGGGCACGTTCTGGTATCACTCTCACCAGAACGAAACAGAACAAATGGAAAGAGGTATGTATGGAGCACTCATTGTTGAAGAGGAGACTTCACTGGTTGTAGATGCGGATCGAGTTCTCATGATAGATGACATGAAACTTACGGAGGACAATGCATTCAAAGTCGGCAATCCGATTTTACGTTGGATTGAAAGGCATGATGGCCGCGAGGGTCGCAACCTCTTGATCAATGGGAAAGAAAATTCCCGGATCGAAATGAATGCAGGTCAGACTGAACGGTGGAGATTAGTCAACTCATCCAGTGCCAGATATTTCCGATTATACCTGGGAGGAAAAAAATTCAGACTCGTTGCGACCGACGGGGGGCTGCTGGAATATCCCGTGGAAATGACTGAGCTGATGATTGTCCCTGGAGAACGTGCGGATATTTTAGTTGGTCCTTTCAATGAAGGCGAGACAATTGCAATAGAGTCTCTTAAATATAATCGCATGCAAATGCTCAAAACTAAGCGAGGCACTTATGCAACGATTAACGTATTGGCGCAGAAGGCTTCGGTTTTTAACATGCCCCAAAACATGCGTACAATTCAACCCCTGGCAAATCGTGATTCAGCCATTAATCGGAAGATAAAATTGTCAATTGATCCTAGTCTAAAACATGGCATTGATTTTACCGTGAATGGGAAGACACACATGAACGACAAGCCCGTCATTGCAGGAGAACTGCAGATATGGGAGGTAAGAAATGCAAGTTTGATGGATCACCCGTTCCACCTTCATGGATTTTTCTTCCAGGTACTAGAGGTTGATGGGAAAGCTCCTGAATTCATTTCATGGAAAGACACGATCAACCTGAAACCTCTTAGCCGGGTGAAGATCGCGTGGATGCCTGATCGTACCGGCACCTGGATGTACCATTGCCATATTTTGGAGCACCACGAGGCAGGAATGATGGGACACTTTGAAGTCGTAGAGTCTTTAAAGCAGTCAAGTGGGGTGCAGCCACATCACCATCATCACCAACACTAGAAGGAAGCTTATAGCTGCCCGCGTTTATAATGTTTTTGTGCCTGTGAACCATCGGCGGTTTTAGTCCTGTGCTAGGATTTGAGGGCAGTCATCGGGCCTCCCTTGCAATCTGTTTTAACTTGGTGCCGGAAAACCATTCATTAACATCATCCTGACAGGCTTCAAGCGCGGGCCGGTCGCGCCTTGGCTTATAGGATTAATTGACTATATTCCATATGAGGTTAAAAAACTGACCGCCCTATGAAAAAGGTCATTTTATGCAAGCGAAATGTCCTTTGTATTCCGGGAGGCACCTTATTCCTTTGAAAAAACACAAATCATCAAACCAACCCACCCCATGAAAAACTTAGTTCTCCTCCTACTGGTTCTGGCATCCTGTGCCCCGACCATTGACACTGAAAAAGAGAAAGCAGCCATCCTGGCCGTGCTACAAGAAGAAGGTGACGCCTTTTCAGCAGCCGACATGAACCGGATTGCCAGTACTCATACTGCCAACGCGCAAGATGTTCGGCTGGCTTGGGACGGTTCCGGGGCGAAGCGTTATGAAGGATGGGATCAGATCAAAGGTCTCTATGAAGAATACATGGCGAACCCTCTGCCAGGTGTGTCCTTCAAAAACTCAAAAGAAGAGGCGGTTGTCCGGGTAGGTGATGGCTTCGCCTGGGTCGTTTGCGATAACACGTGGAAGTCGACGCAAGACGGAAAAGAGAATTCGTTTACCAATGTTCAGGTGGCCTTTCTCGAGAAGCAAAACGGAAAATGGAAGGTAGCATTTACCGCATTCGTACCGCGCACCGATCCAAAGAGCGTAGAAGGTGTTTATGAATACCTACCACCAGGTAAAGGACAAAGTATTGTAAGAAATGGGCGATTTGTCTACTTGTTTGACTCTCCGGATGGTAGGGGAATGACAAGCCAGGCTGGGACACATATCGTTTCCGGTGACACGGTTAAGAATACCGTTACTTATTGTACTGATCCGAAGCAAATTGGCACCGTTTACTGGTGGAAAGTGAACTCTTGGTCAGGTGATACAGTAACGGTTGTGCTAATGGATGATAAAGGAAAACCAACCGGGAGTGCAAGGGCTGTGAGGGTGGGCTTGTAAGCAAAGGCAGAACCTCATGGAAAATGAGTTCTACCCTTCCTCGTGAGGAGATCCTACTTAAGTTATCGGGAATATAAATGTCAAAAGTTGATCCTTTTTATGATTCACGTGCGGAAAAAATCTAAATCGATGGGTGACATTCCATTTTGCAAAAACTCCAAGGTAATAAAGACATTGGAGTTCGACTCATCAACAAACTTCAAAAATTCATGCGCGAAGAACGTGATATAAAATATCCTCTTGGGCCTCCGAATACAACATTCCCCAAGATTGTTTTGAACCCCTTTCGGGGTTCGGCTCGCACCTGGTTTTTACCCCAGGTGCAACCTGGGGCTATTGAAATTCAATCCCTCCGGGATTGGAAGTATGTGGAAAGTCAACAATGGGTTTATGATTCACATGCGGAAAAAATTTAAAACGATGAGGGATTCATAAATTTACGTCAGCAAAATTGATGTGGATTGCCTTGTTGCCTGTGTTTGTATCAAAACTCCGAGCCTTCGTAATAGTTCAACTGCTCCTTCTGGAGACTAACCATTTTCCGAAATATTAGGATACAACAACAGTAGATAATTCGATACAGCTCGCAATAAAAAAGCATATAAATTCTATTATGAGTTCCGAATTACGCTTCCTGATCGCGACTCCGCACTTAATCCTGAAAGGATTAAATTTGAATAACCCCAGGTGAAACCTGGGGTAGTGGGGGAATGAGCCATCAAAACCCTGAAGGGGTTTAAAAGAATGTTTCGCATAAACGTAACCTTGAGATGAACACGGTTCGCGCACTACTAAGCCCAGGGACAGCCTAACTGTATAGTATTATTGGTCAAAGACGGAACGGAATCATTAAAGGTTATCCCATCGCAGGTAACTGTGTAACCAAGAAAAAGAAGCAATTAAACGCTTCTTTTTCTGATCAGGATTAAACGAGTTCAATAATGTAAATATCTTTTCTTAAATTTATAGTATCGACTATAAATTCGCACCAAGAAGTACGTCCACACTATTAGCTAGATTCTGGATGGGTGTTCGGTAAATCATAACTTCATCCAGTTGGTATGAAACTATCCTTTGAGTAAGTCTGTGTTGATAGGAGAGAGTAGTGACTCTAAAATTTACGCATCATGCGATATTTTATTGCCTTAACATTTTCCCTGGTTTCTTATACATGCCTTCATGCTCAACATCCAACGCTGGATAGTCTAACGAAGAGATTCCATGACACTTCCCTAAATGACACCATAAAAATTCTCTTACTCTTTGGCATTGCAGATGAATTAATTTCCCCGGAAGGCCATTCCATAAATATTGAACACAATCTTGATTCAGCTATTGTGGTTCTCAATCAGGTATTAGAACTTTCAAAAAAAAAAAACTTTACAACGGGCATTAAATGGGGCTATAGCTATTCCGCATTTTTACTGTGCGTTGTCAGAATTGTGTTCTTCTTTGACGGGATTGTGGCATAGACTAATGCGGTTTTAACAGATCTTTATGAAAATATATTTCCATGAAAAATATACTCCCAATGATTATTGGATTATTCTGCATCCTCTTGCATTTCAGTAATAGCGTGTGTGCTCAGGAAGAAAAGAAGAAGCGATACTTCGTTAATGTTCAAATGAACTATGGCGAACAACGGAAGGGGATCTTAAAAGCTATTGACGGATCTAATCTTATCATTAAAGAAAAAGATGCCGACGCCTTACTATCAATTTCGGCTTCCGACATTCTAAGAATTAGAATAAGGAAGGTAAATGCCGGAAGACGTATTATAAAGGGTGCGGGAATTATCGTAGGTGCGACTGCCGGAGCGGTGCTGGGTTACATCATTGGATCTACTTCGGAACCTGACTGCGAAGATGGTTCCTGCATAGATTGGGGGCCAGAACTAAGGGGTATCGGAGGGGGATTGGTGGGGGCTGTTTTTGGAGGGGCTGGCGGTAGCTTTCTTGGCAACTACGGTAAGAAATATGTAATCGATGGATCACCCGAAAATTTTGAAGAGATGAAGATGCAACTAACTAAATAAGCTAAGAACCTTCTGCCCAAAAGTCAGTCATAAACGAACAGATGTCGTACGGATGCGTTTACAATTAGTTTATTGTGGTCAGCATCTGCTGAATCATTTCAGATCTATTTTTCTTATAGCTATCAACTATCGCTTGCTCTGTCCAACCCGCAATTCTTCCCAGTATCAAATAACCCATGTTGGAATGGCCCTCACTTTTCCAGCTGGCAATTTCAATCAGTGATCCCAATGCATCGTTTTTTAGTTTTAATAGAATTTTTTTCTCGCGTTTAGTTGAAAGTACGCGTAAAATGGAAGCGCTTTTGTTTCGGTCTGACCATGAAATCGAGTTGATCATGACAATAAATGGATCAGCAGGAATTTCGATTTTTAATGTTGGTCTGCTTTGTGAATACTCG
>JAYSOP010000092.1:0-3876 GCA_043722905.1 Chryseolinea sp. | reverse complement strand
GTCTGTGGCCAAAATAATAAACAGCTACACCCGTGAATCAGGCGTGAGAAGCCTTGAGCGCAAGATCGGTACAGTTGTTCGTCACGGTGCCAAGTCGGTCGCTATGGAGGAAGAATTTGAAAAGCTCGTTACAGAAATTACCGTGAGAAAAGTGATGGGTGCAGAGATCCACGACGAAGAACTTTATCAGGGCAACGAGATTGCCGGTGTAGTCACTGGTTTGGCCTGGACGCAGGTCGGAGGTGAAATCCTTTTTGTTGAATCAAGTTTAAGTAAGGGTAAAGGGGTACTGACGATTTCCGGACAACTGGGTGAAGTCATGAAGGAGTCTGCGATGGCTGCGTTGTCATATTTAAAGTTCAACGCGGAAAACTTAGGGATCGATCATCGTGTGTTTCAACAATACGATCTTCATATCCACGTGCCTGCCGGTGCTGTACCTAAGGACGGTCCTTCTGCGGGTATTACCATGTTCACCTCGCTGGCGTCTATATTCACACAGCGCAAAGTAAAATCCAAACTTGCTATGACAGGTGAGATTACCCTACGGGGCAAAGTACTCCCGGTCGGGGGTATCAAAGAAAAAATATTGGCTGCGAAAAGAAGCGGAATTAAAGAAATTGTGCTTAGCGCAAAAAACAGGAGGGATATTGAAGAAATTGAGAAACACTATCTGAAGGGACTTACGTTTTATTACGTCGATACCGTGGATGATGTGTTAAAAGTAGCTTTGTTAAAAGAAAAGGTATCCAAGGCCATGACCTTTTCTTTAAGCGAACCGAAATTTCAAAACTTTATAAATAATTAATGCCCGGAGGTAACCACAGATTGATGTGATTCGTGCGTAAAATTATATCGGTTATCCTTTGCTCCATTACCACGGCTGTGTGTGGCCAGGTGGCAGGGAGCCATGCTTTTGATTTTCTAAACGTACCTGCCCACGCCCGGTTGTCGGCGTTGGGAGGAGTGAATGTTTCACTGGCAGATAAAGACCTGAATTTTTTTCACAACAATCCTTCATTGGCCGGGGATACGTTGAATGGCCTGGCTTCGGCCTCTTATCTTTTTTATGTTGGCGATGTAGGACAAGCATTGTTTTCATATTCCCATGATTTTAAAAACATTGGTCCACTGATTTTTGGTGTTCAACATCTCAATTATGGTTCATTGAAAGGCTTTGACGAAACCGGCATGGAGACAATGGAATTTCAATCAGGAGAAACCGCGCTTGTGCTTGCAAAAAGTCACCAGATTGGACATTTCCGGTTAGGCGCAAGTATCAAAGGTGTATTTTCAACGATAGGCGGATACAGGGCCAGCGCTTTGCTAATGGATGCTGGTGGAATTTTTAAACACCCTGCCCATGACATAACCGTGGGATTAACGATAAAAAATGCCGGAATTATTTTGTCTGACTATTCAATTAACAGTACCAGCCATGTTCCATTAGATGTACAGGCGGGCTTTACCATTAAGCCGGATTATATGCCTGTCAGATTTTCAATCACTGCCTATAACTTACTGAAACGCGACGTGTTGTATTATGACAGCCTTACCAGGAACACCAAACCCACTACCCTTAAAAAAGTTTTTAGTCATCTGATTGTGGCTGCTGAAATATTATTTCACCGGAATTTCAATTTGTTGGTTGGCTATAATTACCTGACCCATGAAACGTTAAAATTTGAAACCGGGGGAGGCGGCGCTGGAGTGTCTTTTGGTTTTTCTGTCATGGTTAAGCCAGTCGAATTTGTTTTTAGCCGCAGTGGCTATTTTGCCGGAAATGCCGGTTATTCATTTACTTTGTCAACCAATATCAATAAACTTCTTTTAAGAAGATAATACTTATGATGGACTCAAAATACTTGACGCCTCAGGAAATTGTTGCTGAGCTGGATAAATATATCATCGGACAATACGAGGCAAAGCGCAATGTTGCCATAGCCTTGAGAAATCGCTGGAGAAGAATGAATGTAAAGTCTGATATCCAGGGTGAAATTGTGCCCAATAATATTTTGATGATTGGTGCGACCGGTGTAGGAAAGACAGAAATTGCAAGAAGACTTGCCAAAATCGCAGATGCTCCTTTTGTAAAAGTAGAGGCTTCCAAATTTACGGAAGTTGGCTATGTTGGTCGCGATGTTGAAAGCATGGTTCGAGATCTCGTTGAACAATCAATTAACATGGTAAAGGCCCGCAAAAAAGAAGAAGTAAAAGAGAAAGCCGCTGTAATTGTGGAAGATATGATTCTCGATGCCCTTATTCCTCCATTGAAAGCGCAGTCCTCAAAACCTTCCACAGGTTTTGGAACGCATTCGGATACTGGAATGCCAGCCTCTGACGATGAACTTAATGAACGTACCCGTTCCTTATTCCGTGAAAAAATAAAAAACGGAGACATGGAAGAACGAAAAATAGAGATCAACATCAAGGGCGGCGGCGGATCGAATGTGGGTATGGTGGGTGCGGGAATGATGGACGAAGTATCCATGATGAATTTGCAGGAGATGTTGAATGGTATGATGCCTAAAAAATCAAAAAAGCGCAAAGTAACGGTCGCGGAAGCACGGAAGATATTGTTGGAGGAAGAGGCAGCCAAACTCATTGACATGGATGAAGTGAAAGAGGAAGCTATCCGTCGGGCGGAGGATGCGGGAATTATTTTCATTGATGAAATCGATAAAATCGCGTCAGGGTCCAAAAAAGGTGGGAGCGGTCCGGACGTTAGCCGCGAAGGTGTTCAGCGTGATCTCCTTCCGATCGTGGAGGGCAGTACAGTCAATACAAAGTATGGTATTATTAAAACTGACCACGTACTTTTCGTAGCCGCGGGCGCTTTTCATAGCGCCAAACCTTCAGACCTAATTCCAGAACTCCAGGGTCGTTTTCCGATTCGTGTGGAATTGAATAATCTTACAAAGGATGATTTTGTCCGTATTCTTAAAGAACCCAAGAATGCCTTGTCAAAACAGTATCAGGCACTTTTTGAAGCAGAGGACGTGAAGGTAAATTTTACGGATGGCGCTATCGAAGAAATTGCGAATATCGCTTTCCTGATTAATGCTGAACTGGAGAATATAGGTGCACGCAGATTGCATACTGTTATGAGCAAACTTCTCAATGAATTTTTATTTGATGTTCCGGATAAAATTCCTGCGAACACCACCATTGACATCGACGCTGCCATGGTTAAAGAAAAACTAAGTAATTTTATTAAAAACAGGGATTTAAGCGAATACATCCTTTGATCCGATTTTGTATTTTACCGGTGATCCTGTTGATAATGCTGGACACCTATGGGCAAAATGATGTTCCGAATTCTGACCCACTCAACCAGACGGCTATTGGTCCGGCGAAAGACTCGCTGCGAAATTACTACATTAAACGATTTCCGGATTACTTTTTTATTTATCCGGTTTTCAGACAGGGCAGTTTAAATTTTGAATTGACGAAATCGGACAGAAGTGCTTCCCTCAAATTTAAACCCAATAATACTTACAGTCTCGGTGTAGGGTTTTATTTATTCGAGGTTGGCCTGGAGTTTGGATTTGCCATTCCACTAAAAGAAAGAAGTCTGGAACGGTATGGAAAATCGGAGGCCCGCGATATCCAGGTGAATTTGCTCGCAAAACGTTGGGGTGTGGACGTTTTTTTTCAGCGCTATTCAGGATTTTATCTGGTCGATGCTGAAAATTTGCCGCTGCCTGACGAGGCATTCAAGCAGCGACCCGATATCAACACAAAAAATTTCGGGCTCACTGGTCATTATGTTTTTAATAACCAGAAATTTTCATTCAGATCAGCCTATAATTTTGCCGAGCGTCAATTGTACAGCAAGGGTTCTTTTCTGCTGGTTTCCGGCATCAGCACATTTCG
>JAYSOP010000091.1:0-4715 GCA_043722905.1 Chryseolinea sp. | reverse complement strand
GAAAGGCACCACCGTAGTCAGACCAGGGGAAGGCTTAAACATCCCCAGTAGCCAGATAGAGAGTAATCCGGTATTTTTACTCCAGGCAACATCGGCAAGGTTTTCAATACTATTAATGGTCTGATAGGCTACACATTGCAGAGTAGTATCTGCCTGTGCACTCAGGTATTGATAGGCATCCTCCTGTTCAAGAACTTTTATTGCCCGGTTTATTTTGATCTTGAAACGGGTCCCCAAATAATTTACCAATTCGGTCGTTTTGGAAAAGGTCGCCATATGCGCCGTTTTTGAAATTAATTCATAGGCATCCAGGTCAATGACGCGTGGTGTTCGCCAGTTTTCAAAAGTGAAAGCGCTGCCTTTTTCAAAAAAAATGGAAAACTGTCCACCTTCGGGACCAAGCCAGAATCGTTCTTCTCCACCAAAGGCATTCATGTGCACGGAAGTATCGCCTGATTCAAAAAATGTTTTATTGATCCAGCCGTAACTTAAATTTTCCGGAGGGCCGGCGCTGCTGGTCATTACCCGGGCTTGCAGGGCAGGCATGACGGCGATTCTGGATTTTAATTGGGAATCGGTGAGCTCGATCACCTCGCCGTATTTTCTCAGAAATTTTACGTCATCATCAAACGCTGAAGTTCTGGACCCATTTTCCGGTTTGTCACTTCCCGATCCACAGGCTGTTATACAGAACATAAGTATGATAAAAAGTAAAGGGTTATAATGAATTTTCATTTATCTAATGGTATTGGTTAAGGAAGGCCGCCAAAAAAGTGAGATTGAAATTTGATGCTAAGTCGTACAATAATCCAGTTGCCAGTTGTTCCAGTACTTATGCCTATTGACTATTGACGTCACACGCGCCAACAAGTAATTCCAACTTAATTTCACATGAAGCACTCCCTGATACCAAGTGCCTGATGCCTAATTCCTAATACCTGATTAGTCAAAAACAAAAGTCCCGTATTTTTGATACTCATGAAAATTGTTATTTACCGGTTGCCATGACCAGTAAGATTCAGCGTCATCATAGTCAATGCGATAGATATTGGCACGCCATTCCGTTCCTTTTTTTGGTGGTACATTCTGCAGAGGCCTTAGCAGGACATAAGGTATAAAAAATTCACCCGTCCATGCAGTAATCTTTTCGCCAGAATCTTTCTGAATCGTGGTGGCCTTGCGCGTTTTTTTTGCTCCCTTATAATTCCATGGAGTCCATCCGGAGGCGTGGCCATTGAGATTTGGCACCAGTATAGCTAACTCGTAATTCAGGGGTGAAAGTTCATATTCGAAGTATATGGGAAAGGACTCATCCGGCCAGAAAAATAATTCAATAACATCCTCTTTCCAGAGGCTGGCAAAATCCGCTGTCAGGGTGGCATTGATTTTTCTGTCTTCACAATGATAAAGGGCGTACACGCCATTGGCAGAATACAAAAGTTTGACGCGGGTAGCATAGGGAGAATCTCCTTTGATCCTTGAAAGAGACACCCAATCCGTTGCCTTCCAGGAAGGGTCTTGTCCATCGCCGGTTACTTCGAAATCTTCTGTGCGTTGAATGTGAAGTTTCGCGGCTTTACCGACAGGTGTTTGTGAAAATGCCCCATAACCCATCGTAAATCCGACAATAAAAACAATCGATCGACACAGAAGCATCATATGACAATATATTAGAAGATGAAAGATAAGAAATCCCCCCTTTTGCCTTACCCCGGCCAAATAAATTTGCATTCGCGGTGCCTTGTTATTCATGTCGCGACCCACCCTTGCTGTGTTGCACAAGCAAAGGCGAGAAGTGGAAGTGATAGGGTCCGATATTTGGGAAATATTTATATTTTTTCGTGCTTTGCTATCAGCCGCTCCATAGTTTTAGTTTCCGGCAATTTGCTTTTATATTTAGCTGTTATATAAACGTCCGGCAGCTTGGTTACTGACGCTGAGCAATATGAAGTGCTTTGGCAATACATATTTTTAATGCCAGGTAAAAATGCAGAATGATAAAACTCAGTAAAGATAAATATGTCTATAATAATACCAGAGTCAGAACCATTAGTATATGATTGCGGTTATAAAAAGGGGAATTAAAAAATTGCCATTGATACATGATTAAATTTACGTTTGATAATAGCCAGAGTACATTTTTCAAAACGCTGAAAGGTAAAGTAGACCATTACTTCACAGAAAAAAAAATTGACCCTTCCGGAAACAGCCAGCTCTTTATAAAAGGCGCGATTCAAATTTTCTCAGCAGCCGTGTTATATACAGTACTTGTTTTCTTTACACCTGTACCATTGGTTGCCATACCGTTATGTCTCTTATTCGGCCTGAATCTCGGCGTCATTGGTTTTAACATCATGCATGAAGGCGGGCACCAGAGTTTTTCAAGATACCCATGGATCAACAAAGCGTCTGCGTATTCGCTGAACCTTCTGGGAGGAATCACTTATTTCTGGAAGATCAAGCACAACGTCAATCATCACACCTTCACCAATATTGAAGGAATAGATTCGGACATTGATGTGAAACCCTTTATGCGTATGCATGAAGACCAACCGCATTACTGGTATCACCGGTTTCAGCATATTTATTTTGTTTTCCTGTACAGCATTTCTTATCTGGCCTGGATTTTTTATGAGGATTTTGAAAAATATATTTCAGGTCGCCATTCTGCCAACTCCGCCCCAAAAAAACTTGCGCTTAAAGAGCATCTTATTTTTTGGTTCACCAAAATCATGTATCTGGTCATCTATCTTATTTTACCCGTGATCATGGTTGGCTGGTTGCCCGCTTTGATCGGTTTCCTCCTGGTTACTTCTGTAACCGGTCTTTCCATTAGTATAGTGTTCCAACTTGCCCATGTGGTAGAGGGGACACAGTTTCACTCAGGCCATCAACAGGAAGGTGAGAAAAAACAGGAATGGGCCATTCATCAGATTAGTACCACCGCCAATTTTGGAACTTCCAGCAAATGGTTGTACTGGTTACTGGGTGGTTTGAATTTTCAGATCGAGCATCATCTTTTTCCAAGAATTAGTCACATACATTATCCCCAGGTCAGTCGCTTTGTAAAAGAAGCGTGCCGGGAATCTAATGTTGCCTACATTGAATATACTTCGATGTTGAAAGCCATTGGCTCCCACTTGATGCATTTAAAAAAACTAGGAAGGGCCTGACCAGTTTCCCGGTTAGCGCACACAGTTCATTGTTGATTATTTTAATTTCCTTTCAGGTTCAGCAGGTGTCTATCACTAATTTGGATTCCAGAGTTTTCTTGTATTAATTCAATATATGAGCAAACCGCTGAAGGGCCCGCGTATTCTGTTTCGGGGTCAGTTAGCTCTTATGATAGCGTTTTTTTTATTTTGCTTGTTTATATCCTTACTGAAAAATTGCAACGATGTAAAAGGGGGTCAAAGGGAAAAAACACCCGATAAAGAAACGCGGAGATAGCAATGACCTGGACCAGGTTCTTATTAAGATACAAAAAAATGGGCGAAAAATATCTGGTATAATAAGGTTAAAACTCGCACTAGGACCCATAAGAGTGGGCCTTAGCCAATGAGAAAATCAGCTTTCAGAGTCGACCGAATGTAAGATTATTTTTGTTCGGACCTGCGCCCTGATGATCCTATTAATACCGAAGGGCATAGGCGTCGCCGCAAGTCTGGGAAGTAAGAACCACCCTTCAACATATACCTCATCCTCATACCTTTATACCTCTATACCTCTATACTCATTATGACCCTCATCAAACAGCATTCCCTCGCTCTTCTTTGATTTCCTCAGGTGTTACGATTCAGAACTAAAAACCGGAACTTTTGTAACCAGATCCTATTTTTCCAGTATACCGTTTCAGGCTGACGAAACTGATTAAACCCTTTCGAATTCAGAAAATATTTGACTGGAGGCTGCAACTTAAATTACCATTGAAGCATCTCAGGGTTAAATGGCTTTGGCTTCCATCGTGTTTTCCAAGTCTTTGTTTGATAACCTATGCAATAAATAAAAACCGCATGTTAAAAAACCACTTAACCATCGCCATTCGCAATCTCCTGAAAAGAAAACTGTACTCCTTTATCAATATTTTTGGTCTGGCCATTGGGGTAGCGGTGTGCCTGGTCATATTGAAATACGTGGATTTTGAACTGAGCTATGATAGTTTTCATAAGAATGCCGGGCAGATTTACAGGACAACCACTACCTATTACCAGAATGGCGAACTGAGGGGAACAGGCGTAATTTCAGGTTATGCGCAGGGGCCCTCATTGCTCGCGGATATTCCTGAAGTTAAAAGATTTATCCGCACACACCCTATGTATGGCGGCGCGGTGGTAAGTTATAAAAGGGATTCTGGTGATCCATCCACTTTCCATGAGGACAATATCCAGTTTGTCGATTCTACTTTTCTGGATGTGTTTTCCTACGCCGTTCTGAAAGGAAATTTAAATACCGCTATGGACCAACCAAACTCCGTAGTAATTACTCAAAAGACTGGCGAGAAATATTTTGGCAAGGATGAAGATCCATTGGGTAAGGTCTTGAAAATTTCAGGCGGTTGGGCTGATGGTGACTATGAGATTACCGCCGTGCTTCAAAATGTTCCACAAAATTCTCATTTCACTTTCGACTTTCTTTTCCCAATCCATAACCTGCTTCAGGGGGGCCAATACAAACAGGACGACGGCTGGGGCTGGAATAATTTCGTAACATACGTT
>JAYSOP010000090.1:0-2610 GCA_043722905.1 Chryseolinea sp. | reverse complement strand
CCAGCAAAAATATGTCCCACCCTATTTCTATTTTATAAACATAATCCTCCAGCCATTTTTGCATCATGTACCAGGCGATCGGTGCCGCAATGACGAACGATATTAGCACGAGCCTGACAAAATTCTGCGTAAGCAACCTGAAGATGCTGTTAACAGAGGCTCCCAACACAATCCGTATGCTGATCTCTTTGCTCCGTTGCTCTACCATGAACGCAGACAGGGCAAACAAACCTAAACAGGCAACGATAATAGCAAGGACTGCAAAACTCGTGAATATCCGGCCTGTCCGCTGTACATCCTCATACATCCGGGCATAACTCTGATCAAGGAACGTATAGCGTATCGGTTGGTTAGGTGAAAACTCCTTCCAGGCAACTGAAATCGATTGGATTACATCCTTCATGTCAGCTGAATTAGCCTTTACTGATATGATCGAAGGACTGATCCCCAACCGCATCGCCAATGGATGTATGTCCTCTTTCATCGATTCAAAATGAAAATTTTCCACTACGCCAATAACGGGCATGATGGTTCCGTTGGTAATATTTTTCCCGATCGGATCCTGAAGTCCCAATTCTTTCACCATACTCTCATTGATGATAACGCCCAGGGAATCAGTGGACATCTGTGATTGGAAATCCCGGCCATCGACGATTTCCATTCCCATGGTTTTGATATAATCACTGTCAACAATCCACATTTGCCCGCCGACAGGTTTATCCTCTTTAGTCTTTCCTTCCTTCCAGAAACCGTTTCCGTTTCGCTTGGTGCCGTTTATAGGCAGGTAATCACTGATGGAGACATATTTAATTTGCGACAATTCCAGCAGTTCATTTTTAAAAGCGACCACCTTCTTGCCCATGGTATTCGCTCCCTCTATCAAAAGCACCTGCTCCTTTTCAAAACCTACTTTTGTATTGAGAATAAATGACATCTGACGATAAATCACGAAGGTGCCTACAATCAGAATGATGGATGTTGTGAATTGAAACACCACCAACATACTCCGTGTAGTAGAGTGTTTGCTGCCCCTTGCAAGATTTCCCTTAAGAACATGTATCGGCTTGAAAGAGGACAGATAAAACGATGGGTATAGCCCGGCCAGAATGCCCACAACAATTGCACAGGCAGCGAGCAGTGGAATAAACCACCATATTTCCCAGGGAAAAGTCAACGATTTACCCGCGAGCGTATTGAACAATGGAATGAGTAGCCACGCGAAGAATATGCCAGCGATGAACGATAAAAAACTAAACAACAACGACTCGGTGAGGAACTGGTTGATAATGCTGCTCCTGAGAGAACCCACTACTTTTCTAAGTCCGACTTCTTTAGCCCTGTTGGCAGAGCGGGCTGTAGACAGATTAATAAAGTTGATGCATGCTATGATCAGGATAAAGGCGGCAATACCTCCGAATAGCCAGATGAACCGCGTATCGCCGTGGCTTAATCTGTCGCTGACATCTGATTGTATGTGAATATCTCTTACTGGTTGGAGTTCAAGTTTAGCATTTTTTAGGATGTCTTTCGCATTTACATTCCCGGCCTCCAGCATGCTGGGAAGGACATATTTTTCAATAATGCTTCGTGTGGCTTTTTTGATCAGTTCCTCCGGATCCGCATTTTTATTCAGTTTCACATAAGTGTGATAATTGCTGGACCGCCAATTGGTTTGTTCGCCGGGCCAGAATTCACGCCCTTTCATCGTTATGAGAAAATCATATTGAAAGTGGGTATTAGTGGGGAAATCTTCGATCACACCACCAATGGTATAGGGGTTCTTAACGTCGCCATTCACGACCATCATTTTTCCAACCGGGTTCTCACCAGGAAAAAATTTATCCGCTTTTCGTTTTGTGATCACAATCGTATTGGGCGCATCAAGGGCACGGCCAGGATTTCCATACAACATGGGAAACTGAAATATATCCAGCATTGCCTGATCAAAATAAGCGAAACCTTCTTCGTGGGTATTCTCAAGTTTATCAGCGGCCCTGATCTCATTGCTTCCCGCGCCAAACAATTCTCCGGAATTTATCCGACCCACCTTTTCAATTTCTGGATAGTCTTCCTTTAACACCGATGCAAAGGGCGCAGGAAACCAGGTATCTTTCTCGATCTCTCCATTATTATTAAATACGCCAACCACCCTGAATATTTGCTCGCCATCCGGATGATGAAGGTCATAGCTCAGTTCATCCTTGATAAATAGAGCAATCAAAAAACAGGCGGCAATTCCCAAAGCAAACCCCCCGATCTTTATCGAAGAGTACATTTTTTGACGGGATAAATTTCGCCATCCTGTAATGCAATAGTTTTGAAACATAGCGTAGTTGTTGGTGTGATGGTTCGCCGATTTCCGGAAAGCGAAAGGCCTTAAGTAATGAAAAACCTGATACCAGTAACTTATTTTTGCGCGGAAAAATGATCGATTTTTTAATGTCAGATTAAATTTCTCATCCAGGTCACCCAGCACTTCCTCGGCAAGATCATCCCGGAGGAAACGGAGAAGAAATTTCTGTGCAAGTTTGGGTGGTATGGTTCTCTTGTCTTTCAATAACAGTTTAGTTGTAAAAGTCCATAGCCCATGGCCGATCGTCGATAGTAATT
>JAYSOP010000089.1:0-2654 GCA_043722905.1 Chryseolinea sp. | reverse complement strand
CAAGTCACCCTGAGCCGACCGGATGTTGTTCCCAATGAAATATTTTTTATCCTGCAAGGAATGTTGCGGGTGGGATGACGAATCATCAAAACGCGAAGTCTCCGAACGCTGTCAAGCATAACTACCTATAAAATAAAACAGGACGGGTATTGTTTCTACGCGACAAATCGGGGCTAGACAATTCCAACCAGCGAAAATCTTAAATAACAAATCTTCTTTATCTTAATCGAGCCCCGATATTCGGGACCAATGGCATTGCACATTCAGTTTAATAAAAAAAACTAAAGAACGAGCGATACTTTTCAGGGATAATACTGCGTGATCCGAATTGCGTGTGCATGATTCATGTCATGAACAAGCAGGGTCTGCTGTTTTAAAAGGGTATGGGTTTGTATATGACTCATTCATCGCGATGGAATTAGCCCGGCCAAAGATTTTTCCCCTAACATCTCCGCCAACGGCGACGTGGTCGTTTCGTGTCAACCTGATAAGAAGCTGGCTCCATTCACTTATTGAGTTATTATTCGTCTCATTATTATAAGCGCCAATAAC
Source organism: Chryseolinea sp. (assembly GCA_043722905.1). GTDB lineage: Bacteria > Bacteroidota > Bacteroidia > Cytophagales > Cyclobacteriaceae > Chryseosolibacter. The sequence continues at coordinate 2,102 of JAYSOP010000089.1, read as the reverse complement.
AAAAGGCAATAAAAATGGTTTATAGGCCAACGAACAGGCAAAGGAATTCGATTTCCAGAACCTGTATCTACAATTAAAGCTTAAAAATGAAAAAGATAATATTGGTAGCAGGTGGTACAGGCAATCTCGGAGGAAGAGTGATTCAGTCTTTGCTGGACAAAGGAGCCGAAGTTCGCATCGTGGTTCGCCAGGAAAGTGACCGTGACACATTAAACAAACTGAAGAAACTTGGCGTAAAAGTATTCCTGGTTAAAAACTGGAATGTGGAGGAGATCTCCCATGCATGCCGGGGGGCATCCTGCGTCGTGTCTGCTTTGTCTGGATTACGCGAGGTGATTATTGACGCGCAAAAAATATTGTTGGATGCCGCAATAGCGGCTGGTGTCTCCCGGTTTATACCCTCAGACTATTCGATTGATTTTACCAGGTTTCCGATGGGGCAAAATCGTAATCTGGATTGGCGACGCGAGTTTCATGTGTACCTTGATCAATCTAAGATTTCAGCGACAACGATTTACAACGGTGCTTTTGCCGATATGCTCACTGGCCCTATGCCGCTCATTCTCTTTAAAATAAAACGGGTTCTGTATTGGGGGAATGCTGACCAGCAAATGGATTTTACTACAATAGACAACACTGCCGAATTTACAGCGAGCGCTGCGCTTGATCCGTCAACCCCTCGATTTCTAAGAATTGCAGGGGATGAACTTAGTGCAAGGGAAATAAAAGGGGTTGTGACGGCGGTGACTGGAAATAAGTTCAGGCTGTTTCGACCTGGAGGTCTCGGGATGCTGAAAACACTTATTAAAGTTGCCCGAAAGGTCGGTCCCGGAACAGAGGAAGTGTACCCGGCTTGGCAAGGGATGCAGTACATGCATAATATGTTAGAAGGACGGGCAAAGATGGAGTCACTCGACAACAATCGCTACCCGGAGATGCGCTGGACCACTGTCAGGGATGTGCTTACAGCAAACCAAAATAGCACTGGGGATAAATGATAAAGTATGCGGATACCGGATGTGCTGCCTTAAGAGTACCTTTCGGTAGCATAACAAAATATCATGATCAGCAAAATCAACAATAAAGCGATTGGAATAGGAGAAGGAGTAAAAGGTGAAGATTTACGGGAAGGTATTTTCAACCTTATCAGATCAGAACATGTTGGCTTTGACAAAGAGGATTATATTTCAATTGATCAGCTCAATCAGTATCGAAGACTTTATCTGACCTCGCTGATCACTCAGGAAAGCGGAGAGCTGGCCATTATTGACAGAGATGTGCTTGACGCGATCAAGAACAATTCCATCCTTTCTGAAAACATTCAGGATGAAATTGAAGGGCAACTTACCCTTGGCCAAAGGCTGGCGGATAAAATAGCCGTATTTGGGGGAAGCTGGACTTTTATCACCACTTTTTTTTCATTCATATTAATCTGGATCATGGTCAATATCTGGTTTCTGGCGACAAAACCTTTTGACCCGTTTCCCTTCATACTATTAAACCTGATCTTATCGTGTCTGGCCGCCATACAGGCGCCCATCATCATGATGAGCCAGAACAGACAGGAACAAAAAGATAGAAAGCGCAGTGAACACGATTATAAAATAAATCTCAAAGCAGAACTGGAGATAAAACTGATTTCTGAAAAAATCGACCATTTACTGGTTCATCAGAATAAAAAACTTTTGGAGATACAGGAAGTGCAGACAGACTATTTAGAGGATCTGATGAAAGAGTTAAAAAAGAAATAATCAGGACTTATTGCTATAAATTTTTGATGGGACTATGCAGACTTTAGTCCAACTTTCAAATTGAAAATCTGATGGATCTATGTGGCATTCGAAGACTCAATGTCAGGCAGCGCCTTAAAGATACCAAACGGGATGAACCGGAAAGTCACTTTTTTTCCTCCATAAGAAATCTCAAGCTTTCACTCATCATCCCGGTGTGTCCGCTTTCAATAATTTCCGATCGGTAATGGCGAACATATTTTAACAGGCCCTGCATATTTTCTGGCTTAATCACCTTATCATACTTCCCTACGATAAGTGTCAATTTTATATTATTCTGATTGATAAGGGTACCGATTTTTTTCAGATCAA
>JAYSOP010000088.1:0-7954 GCA_043722905.1 Chryseolinea sp. | reverse complement strand
TTTCCTGATCTACGTTTATTGTTAAAGATCTTAGGCTGACATATCCCTGTTTTCTGGTATTGATTGGAGGGGCAGAATAAAGTAGATTAGACATCCGTTAAAGTCTTGCTTTATGAAATCAAAAGCGGAAAAATTTGACCCCATCTAAAAGCTTTTCTACTGAAACCTAAAAAATTAAACCCATGAAGACGCACTTCCTTTTATTCGTTTTGTTGTGCTGTGCCTGTACAAAATCAATGGATCAAGATGCAGAGAAGACCGCGATAACAAAACTCATTGATGATGAAACCCGTTATGCCGCTTCCGCGGATTCTGCAAACGTGGCGAAATACTGGAGCCACAACGATGAAACCATATTTACCATTACCGGGGCGACTGGTGCTCAGGAATACCGCGGCTGGCAGGCGATTAAGACCATGATGAAGGATGTTAAACCTTTTAATCTGGAGATGAAACGTGACAATTACCAAATGGACATAGCGAATGACCTTGCCTTTGTAACCTTCGACCAGCGGGATAACTGGGGAGGTACGATAGAACGCAAAACAAAGGAATCGCGCACGCTGAAAAAGATCGATGGTGAGTGGAAAATTGTCAACCTGAATGTCATCGATGTTTCTTCCTATGAGACCAAACATGCCTCGTATCACATCGCAAAAGAGAAGATCCCGGTAGGGATGAAAGCCCCTAAGACTGTACTGCGTTCACAGACGGGAATAGGTGGTTTTGCCGTAGCTTTTAATGAGCTGCCAGCAGGTGGAGATATGACGCCCTTATTTCAAGGGCTTCCGGATAATGCGTGTCCCGTTCCGCATTGGGGTTATATGTTAGAAGGTGCAATCCGGATTAAATATGTTAACGGTAAGGAAGAGACTGTGAAAGCAGGAGAAGTTTTTTATTGGCCGGCAGGTCATTTGCCCTTCGTTGAAAAGGATGTGAAGCTTATTGATTTTAGTCCTGACGTTGAGTTCAAACAGCTGATGGCCCACATCGGTAAGAAGATGCAAGCAAAACCATGACGGTGAATCAAATTTTGATTAGCCGTTTGATAGAGAGATTGAGAAATCAATATCTACCTTTTAATATTTCAGATTCAGAAGTTCAGTTTTGTTGATTAAGTTCTGAAATCAGTTTAAGGCAACTGTTCAACTAGTTGACGTTTTTCTAAATCTTAAAAACCCTGTTTATGAAAATAAAATATTTGATTTTGACAGGATTGATCCTGAGCAGTCTCCAGGTTTTTGCGCAACACCCATTGGTTGGTACGTGGCAGATGGTTTCAATGAAAGGTACTGACTTTGATGGCAAAAAAATCTCAGTCACCACCTCCATGGCAAGAGAAATTAAAATAATTACGCCTACGCATTATATGCTCATTGCCCATGATGTAAAAGGCGATTCTCTTGTATTCAACCGCAGTCATGCAGGTCTGATGCGTTTTGAGGAAAATCAATTTATTGAAACTCAAAAAATAGCCTCGTGGGATAACCTTGAACCTGTTAGTTTACCTTTTCATTGGAGAGTGGAAGGTGATAAGTTTATTCAATCTGGCAAGATTACCCGTGCGGATGGAAAAACGGCGATGCTTGAAGAATTGGTTTTTGAACGGATTAAAGGAAAAGCGTCTTACCCAGGCAACCCATCCATTGGCACATGGGATCAGCTTTCTTCCAGATACACTTTTGGGGGTGGCAAGGAAGAATCACATACCAATAAAACGGCGAGCCGATTTCAGATAATTACCCCTACGCACTGGATCAGGATCAACCATAGAAATAATAAATTTGAAAGTGCTATGGCGGGTACTTATCGCACGGAAGGAAACAAGGTTTACTCCTTTTTGGAGCAGGCATCCTATCCGATTAAAGAAGGGGAAAAATTTGAATTTACACAACGGGTTGAGGATGACAAGTTATACGTTTCTGGTAAAGCGGTGTTCCAGGATGGAAACACTTTAATATGGGATGACGTATTTCAAAAGGTAGGCGGTGATCCATTAAAATAGCCTTATGCATACTGGAATCATTAGACCCATGTGGCGGCTCAGCGTATTGGTCCGGTTCCAAAAGCTTAACCTGCTTTTCTTTTCGATTGTACTGATAATTAATTTTTCGACTACCTGGAGCTCAGCGCAGTCGCGTATTGAAGGTCAGGTTAAAGCGGAGAACGGCGTCCCTTTGCCTTTTGCAAATGTTCTTTTACTCCATGCATCAGACTCTTCTTTGGCAAAGGGGGTGGTAACAAACGCAAATGGAAAATTTGTTATTGAGGATGTTAATTCAGGTAATTTTTTTATCGTAGGCTCCATGGTAGGATATAAGAAAACATCCATGCAGGTGATTGAGATATTTCACCAGAAAGAAGTAAACGTGGCGCCACTGGTTTTAGCAGAAGAAACGGTGGAGTTAGCTGAAGTTAGGGTAGACGCTGACAAACCCATGTTTGAACAGCAAATAGACAGGTTTGTAATTAATGTTCAGAACAGCATTACATCTGCAGGCAACACTGTGCTGGAGGTTCTTCAAAAGTCACCGGGAATTTTTGTGAACAGGCAGGATAACAGTATTATCATGAACGGCAAAACTGGTGTGCGCATTATGATGAATGGAAAAATAATGCAGTTGCCAACCGATGCTGTCGTGCAAATGCTGGACGGGATGAGTGCCGCTAATGTGCAGAAGATTGAGCTGATTACAACGCCACCGGCAAAATTTGACGCAGAAGGTAACTCTGGAATCATTCATATTGTAATGATAGAAAGTGCAGACGTTGGAACCAGCGGAAACATCGGCCTGACCATGGGCTATAAATGGGCCGAAGTTTATGGCACCAATCTAAATCTTCAACACCGGTCTAAAAAAGCTGCTTATTTTCTCGATTACAGTTTCATGAGAGAAAGGAACCGTCATATCATGAATATGTACCGCGAAACATTGATAGATGCGTTTAATCAGGAGATCAAAGATTCCAGCAACCGGCAGGCCACGATAACCACACAGAACATGAGGGCGGGCGCCGAGATATCCGTTACTTCGAAGCACACACTTAGCTTGCTGGTAACCGCCTCAAGACGCAATTGGGATTTAAATGCTTTAACCTATGATCTGAATCGTGCCGCCCGCGACTCAACATTAATAACCGAAATGGGCATCCACGAGGTTAATCTCTGGGAAAGTGCAAGCGGTGGTTTAAAATGGCAAAGCCGGCTGGATACAAAAAATGAGATAACATTTGACCTCGATTACATTTACTATAACACAGATAATCCATCGGATTATGACAATAGTATTCTCTTTCAGGAATCAGGCAGAAATGATTCGGAAGAGATAGATGTCAAGAAGCGCACTCCAATGAGATTTGTAGTGGGCAAATTTGACTACGTTCATTATCATTCTCCCTCCCTGACAATTGAGACTGGCATCAAGGCAGTATTAACCGATTTGGATAATGACGTGCTGGTGCTGCGGCGGAAAAATGACGCGTGGCAGGTTGACCCTATGTTTACCTCGGATGCTACCCTTGCAGAGAATATTGGTGCGGCCTATATTTCTGCAAAATGGCAAAATCAAAAAGGTATCCACGTAAGCGGTGGCCTGCGTTATGAGCACACTGACACCTACATCAGTACCCCTACGCAAAAGGGAATCATAGACAGAAATTACGGACGTTTTTTTCCAAGCTTCTTTATAAAAAAAGACATTGATAAGGAAAAGGACATTTCATTTTCCTATTCACGAAGAATTACAAGACCGACTTTCAAAGATATTGCCCCGTTCGTATTTTTCTGGAGTCCAAATACGTTTTCTTCAGGAAACACGGCCTTATGGCCATCCATTTCAGACGGTGTGAGAGCCGGTTATCATTCCGGACCATGGATATTTACCCTGCAGTATAACCATTCGGAAAATGAAATAAGTTTTTTCCAACCTGAAGTCGACAGCGATGATAATCTTATCTACAAATCGCAAAACCTCAACTATCTGAATACCTTTCACCTTTCCAATTCTTTATCTTTTCACGTTGCGCCATGGTGGGAAGTTCAGACAAATCTTACCGGTCAATATCAACATGCCGTGACAAGTCACTTAGAAGATAACGCTAGTCTGAGCATTTACAATGTTAATATTACTGTAAACAATCAGTTGAAACTGCCGAAAGCATATACTATTGAAATCTCAGGGTTCTATCAATCAAAATCGGTTTTCGGTATATCGGAGTTTATGCCATTTGGCTCGCTCAATGTTGGTATTCAAAAGAAACTGGGTAAGGAGAAGGGAACATTAAGACTTGCCATGGATGATATTTTGTATACCAATTACTGGCGAATAAACACGAACCTACCACAGGTCAATCTGAATTCCCGCCTGAAATACGACTTTCATAGCCAATTTGTAAGGCTGACTTATTCCAGAAACTTGGGTAACAAAAAACTACGGTCCGTGCAAGTCCAACCCGGATCGGAGGAGGAAAGAAGCAGGTTGAATTAAAGGTTCAAATGGATAGAAGCATTGATGAAGTGTATGAATCCGTAAAAGGAAGTCCCAAAACTTCAGTGTGAAAATTTAAAAAACGGCGTTGCGGGAACAGTTTAAAAATTATGTCAGATCCTGGAGAAGTAAATTAAAATTGGAAAAACTTTACATTACTTACCGCTCACCTTAAATCCCTTATCAATGAAAAAATCATTCTCGGCTTTTCTGTGCTGTTTTTTATTGACCGTCTGTGCATTGGCTCAGGACGGTGCTCCACGTTTATTTGTCGTTCATGAAGACATTGTAAAACCTTCCATGAACGCTTCTTATCATGAGGTGATGAAAAGATTCAAGGCTGCCAGTGTACAACATAAATTGAATTTCAACTGGACTACCGTGGCGCATGAAGACAATACCTATGTGCATCTGTTGCCTTTAAAAAGCCTGAATGAGCTTGGTGACCGTGGCAAACCTTTTATGGAACTTGAAACTAAAATGGGAAAAGAAGCTTACTCAAACATATTTTCAGAAAAAGATAAAGCCATTGAATCCCACAACGAGTTCGTGGTGGAAATTATGCCAAGCCTTTCTTATCTTACTCCGGTTCCCGGAGAAAATTACCGTAAGGTTTTGTTCTGGATCCCTCTTCCCGGTAAAGAACCTGAAGCAGAAAAAATTCTATCGGAATATATCAAACTCATTCAAACTAAAAAGGTTCCGAGCGGATACACAACCTACAAAATAGTTTTCGGCAGAGATCCTGGTTACGCGATGGTATCATGGGGAAAGGATGAAGCTGATTATGCTGCGAAGAATCAGAAGTCGCTGGAACTTATGAGTGAAGAAGGTTCAAAGCTTTGGGCGAGGACAATGGAAATAACTCAAAAATTATCTTCCAAAAGAGGATGGGTTTTGCCGCAATACAGCAATATTCCTGCGGCAACATCCGCTAACTGAAATCCTTAATCAATTTCTTACATCAAATGTGACCCTTTTATTATTATGGCACTCTACGTGACTCAGTTTTCTTATACCCCGAAAGGCTGGGTAAAATAATGTCAGGTTATTCAAAATAAATATTCATGGAATTTACTGTGGTAGTATTTATATTCTTAAACGATCACCTTTAAACCCATAATTGTATGAAGAAAAATTTAATAAGCAGTTTTTGTTTTGTCCTATTTTTTTCAGGATTAATGTTTGCTCAGCAATCGGCTGCTCCTGCCAAGTTTGCCATCTATGAAGACATTGTGAAGCCATCAATGGATGCCCAGTACAAAGAAGGGCTGAAGAAGTTGAAAGCTGCCTGTGACTTGCATAAAGCAGATTTCTCATGGACCTCTGTAGTTTACGACGACAACACCTATGCCCATCTCATTCCGATCAAAGGTTTTGCTGACCTTGACAAAAATATGATGGCTGGCCTGGAGACAAAAATGGGAAAGGAAGCATTAGGCGGGATCTTTACTGAATTGGAAAAATGTGTCGAATCAAGCAGCTCATTTGTTGCCACCATGTTGCCTGACCTTTCTTACTTGTCTCCCCAGACCGGTGAGAATTACAGGGATATCATGTTCTGGGAAGTGCTTCCCGGAAAAGAAGCGGAAGGAGAAAAATTGATTATGGAATGGTTAAACTTATACAAAAGTAAAAATGCTCCGAATGGAGTATTAACCTACAAAGTTCTCTTTGGTCGTGCGCCTGGATATGCCTTTGTCCACTGGGGTAAAAGCCCGCTCGATCTTGAGACTAAATCGCAAAAGAGCAATGAGCTTTTTGGCGAGGAGGCTGGCAAACTTTGGGCAAAAACAATGACGATGACGAAAAAATATTACCATAGGAAAGCCTGGGTTTTGCCTGATTTCAGCAAAACCTTAACCACTGCCTCTAATTGAATTATCAAAAGAAGCTCCAGAAAGAGGAGCTTCTTTTTTCGCGAACTGCTTCAATTTTCTGATCGCATCAGGGCCGGTTCTTTGGAAAGCAGCCCGTACCAACATCCTGTTGACTTTCTTAGGTGTGAGTATTTTTCCTTCAAGTTTTTCTTCACCGTCCCCGCAGTGTCTCCTGCCTCAGGGACGCTGCGGTTTCGGAGGACAGGACTTTCACTTAACATCATTTTTTAAGAGGTCCGAACTCCGAATCACGCAGAGCTGCACCTAAGATTTAATGTCCGGCTTTGTTCAATAAAAATTGCAATGGCAACATCGGACGTCCCACCCGGCAATCACTGAAAACACTTTTAATAACCGTTAAAAACTCGAAAAGCTGCTGTCAAAAAGGTTATATTTGGATAGATTGAACGTATACTTTATGCCAGGCAAGAAGTCTAAAATTGTGGTACGGAAAACTTCTTTCGAAGAAGAGCAACAAATAAAGGAAGATGAATTTCTTAAGCTTAAACCTGCTGAAAGATTGAGGATTCATGAACAACTTAGGAAACGAATCTGGGGGATTCAGTATAACAAACTTTCATTGAAGGGGATGAAAGTCACCAAGAAACTGATGCCGTAATGAGCTTCTTTGGTAAAGTTCATGAGCGTATTCTCAGGAAATTCATAGCGCATGACGTTGATTTCGTATTAATGGGAGGGCATGCCGTTGTTTATTACGGTGTAAGGCGAACCACTTCAGATATTGATATTTTGGTTCGTCCAACGCTCGAAAATGGAATGAAGATCCTAAAAGCTTTTAAAAGCCTGAATCTCGAAACGGACGATATTCAGGTTTCTGATTTTATCACTGAGCAGGTATTTACTTTTGGAATGGAACCCGATACTGTGGATATCCTGACATTTTCTAAGGGTGTTCCCCTCGATGATATCTTTCGCAATGCAATACTCATAAGGATAGGTAGTCTAAGGATCAGGATCATTGATATTAAAGATCTGTTGAAAAATAAAGAGCATCTTAATCGGCCAGATGAGAAGGGTCTGGTAGATCAGCAGGATATACTTGCTTTAAAACGTATTCTTAAAAAGAGATGACAACTCCTGAGGAAAAATGAAACAATCTGTCGTTTCATTTTTGAGGCAGTTCTGAAAGCGGTGAACATGGTGCAGTGATCCCAGGTTCATTTAAAGAAGAAAAATGGAGCAAATTAAAGATCAGGTTTGGCAACAGGAGCGGAGAAGCCCCGGCTACAAATCAATAAATTTGACCAGCGAAAACGCTTGCGTCCTTTCCGCAAACAGTCTCTTTACCCTTCCCCAGACGGATCTGAAAAGCGCCGACTTCCTGTAACGCTCCAAACTATCAGGATCGTCCCAATGACTCAGGGTTGTATAAATAAAATCGTTGTCAGAATCTTTCAGCAACTCGAGATGAGTACAACCTTCAAAATTCCGGATCGCGATTTTATTCGCATGAAAAATCTCGAGAAAGGAATTAAGTCCTGATTCCGTGAAGTGCATTCGAACAATTCGTATAATCATAGCTCTTGGCCATTAGCCTTTGGCAGTTGGTTTGGATGTTACAGGTAT
>JAYSOP010000087.1:0-3801 GCA_043722905.1 Chryseolinea sp. | reverse complement strand
ATTAAAAAAGCGTTTTACTTCGGCTGGTGTAACGGTCAGGTCTGCTGTGATGGTTTCTTCCATTTTTTGAACAATCATCTGTTCACGGATCTGGTCCCTCAGTTCTGCCCGGATCTGTTCCAGCGTTTTACCGTAAATGGTTTCCAATTCATCTGGCGTGCGGCCTGACTGCGAGAGAATTACATCCATCCTTCGCTGGGTATTAACATCCACTTCAGCATCCAATACCAGAACAGAGTCAATCTCCGCTTTGGCCAGCATTAATTTATTGCGGGTGATTACACTCAAAATTTCACAGCGCGCCTGCTGGGAGGGGCTGTTCCCATTCGTCAGATAATCCTGATACATGCGCTCCATTTCGGATCTCAGAATGATATGATTATCTATTTTCGCTATAATTTCATCTACAACAAACCCTGTGTTTTGCTCATTTTCCTGTGCCTCCACGCTAAAAAACGGTAAAATAGCCCCCAGCATGACGGCTACAGCAGCCATAAGGTGGTTCCTTTTATTGGGAAATGATTTCAAAATCTTTATGGTCCAATGCATTTTCATAAACTTCGTCTTCCAATTTTTTGGCAAGTTCAACTTTTCTTTTGTTTAATATAATATTTTTAATCTCATCTGTAACGAATTCCAGGGGAGAAACATTATCAGAAATCCTGTATTCGTCTACCTTAAGAAAATAGGAGTAATTCTCATCTTCTGCTTCATAGTAAGGATTTGTTTTCAAAAACTGCACCTTATTCGGAATTTCTGTCAGTGGAGAATTCCTGACCAGGTCGTCAAAGATCATCCAGGTGGAATCTGAAATGTGATAAGCAACCGAAAAGCTTAAACAAAAAGATTTTAGATTACTTTTTTCATCGGCACCCTGAGAAAAAATCCAGTCTTTAAGTTTGTTTGTTTTGGGTGCGTTTTTTGGGACTTTTATAAAAGTTGCCCGCACGATATTTTGCTTAAGAATAAAATTGTCAATGTTATTCTTATAGTACTTTTCAATTTCAGAAGGGTTAAATACCGTATCCAGGTTTTGTTTGATGTAATATGACTGATATTCGTAGGCGATTATGCTGTATCGGTAATCCAGAATTTTGCGCTCGACTTCAGCTTCATTGATGTTAATTTTTTTGGACGCTTCCTGTATCAATAGTTGCTTTCTGATCCAGCTATCAACATACACTTCCACTCGGGCGGCACTGTCTTCTTTAGACGATCCTAAAGCGGCAATACCAATCAATTCATCCTTATAAAGATAGGCGTTATTAACCCTTGCGACGGCGTCGCGGTTTTCCATTCCCGTTAACCCCTTTTCCTTCATTCTAATAAAATCGCAGCGCCAGAAGAAAAGGGCAGAAAGAGATAAGAAAAAGAAAAACTTGGTCATTAGTTTTTAAAGGTCAGTGCGATTAGTGTAGTAATTCTTCAATTGCTCGTCTCCTTGCCTTTTTCGAAATTTCCACTCTAAATTTTTTGCGAAGCTGGGAAATCCAGGATTCTTCCAAATAAGTCTGATAATCCGAAATGACGGATGATCTTGACTCAGAGAATGTTTTCGGCCCGGGTGGCAATATATTTTCAATGAAGATAAGATAATTCATCCCATTGTTTTCGCTCATCTTGAAACCAGGCGTCCAGTTTATTTTAGAAAGCACAGGCCTATCCTCTTTTTCAAATGGACCGGATTCTTGTCTGATCTTATTGGAAATTATGAATTGCTGAACCGAAGAGTCACCGGAGATCAACAAATCCTGCAATTGATCCAGGGTATTTTTTATACCCGAGGAATATATTTTACCCGAGATCCGGTCTTTGGCATCATAGTTTTGTCGATGAGTATTGAAAAAATTGAGCTGGCCAACAGTGTCTTCAGAGGCTTTGTTCCAAACCTCTTTTTCCATGATCTCAAAAAGCAGAATTCCTTCGTAATATTCTTTTAACAACCACTTATAATCCGGTGACTCTTGCTTAATTTTTTCTTCCAATAGTTGAATTTGCACGGAATCAACATAATTTCCATAAAGTTGTTTTATGTACTCTTGGGCCGGTAGCGTTACGGCGGTTTGATTGGCAGTGACATAGTGGAGAAAATCCTTTACACGAAATGGCCTGCCTTGCATAGTGAACAAAATATCCTGTTGACTACTGCTTGATAATGAAGGGCTCCAGAGTCCTTTAGTCAATGAGCTATCGACCTGAGCCATTAGATTTGTCCTGATAATTTGGTTTTCGGTATAACCGAATTCAGATTTCATCCTTTCGCGTAAGGCCTGTTTTGAAATCTGCACGCGCTCATCGCGACTAACCCGGTTGGTCAGTGAGGTTTTAAGTTCCTGGAACGCTGGTAAAGGAATTTTTGATTCCAATCTTAAGATATGCCAACCGAATGAGGTTTGAAAGGGGTCTGAGATGTCACCTTTTTGGCGGAGGCTAAAAGCCATCTCTTCAAATTGGGGGACGGAGGCCATCGCTCCAACCCCGAACGGACGTAGCCTTCCGCCCTGATCTTTGGAATTAGGGTCTTCGGAGTATTGTGAACAAAGTTCTTCCCAGCTAACCCCCTTTTGAAGCTGATCGTAAATATCGAAAATGATGTCTTTAGCATGCGCACTATTCGAAGGGTCTCCAGTACGTATCATGATGTGCGAAATCTCTACTTCCCCACGCGATGGCTTTTTATCGTGAATACTAATAATATGGTAACCAAATCGTGTTCTCAATGGCTCGCTAAGCTGTCCCACCGGAGTATTGTAAGCAGCCTGCTCAAAAGGATAGACCATTTGCATGGCGGTAAAGTATCCTAACATTCCTCCGGTCGATTCCGCACCGGGTTCTTCAGAATGTTTGGCGGCAACTTCATTGAAGTTCTCACCTTCCAATACTCGCCGGCGCAATGCCAAGATCTTTTTAAATGCGGTGACTGTATCTGACGGAGCGGCCTCGGGTTTTAGGTTAATGAGTATATGCGAGGCTTTTATCTCGTGCTTTAACCTGTCGTACGTTAAAGCAACAAGGCTGTCCACTACTTTTGCATCCGGAAGGTAGGGCTTTAGCAGCTCTTCATGGTAGGTATTGAATTCCTTTTTAAACGATGCAGTGGTATCTAATCCCCGGTTGAGCGCCTCTTCAACCTTGAGCTTATAATTGATAAAAAGTTTTAAATATTCTTCAATTTTATTTTCAGTGAATTCTTCAGGTTTATTCTGGTGATTCTTTTTGTAGAGGTAAAGGAATTCATCCGTTAGAACAGGGCTTTTATTGACTGAAAAAAGCGTTTCCGATTTAAGCTTCTTATCAGATTGCCCCGAAACCACAAAAATAACCAGGCAAGAAAGTAGCCATGCGCCTACAATTCTTTTAAATGAGGTCATTAGCATTTATTTGAAATGGATTTTTTTAATTAAACGACATACATTTTTGCCACTTCGATTGTGGTATTCAATTTTATCCATAATAGATTTAACCAACCGTATACCCAAGCCACCCTTGCGTTTCTCATGTACTAAATTGCCCAGTTCCGGTTCCGAGAACTGATTTATATCAAACGTATTGCCATCGTCAATTATTTCAAAGATCAGTGGGTCGCCTTTTTTAAATATGATATGAAGTTCAAACAACTCATCGGGATTACACCTGTGCGCATGAATCATCAGGTTGGAGCACATCTCATCCAGGGCTAAAACCAACTCGCTTATTTGCAAGTCGGGAACGCCATGCTCCCTCAAGGCGTTGCGGATAAAATCGCGCACACCCTTCAGATTTTCAATGTTGCAACCAACTTTATGTTTATAGTTCATCCAT
>JAYSOP010000086.1:0-2948 GCA_043722905.1 Chryseolinea sp. | reverse complement strand
CTTTGATAAGTTTTTCGGAATGGTGCAGACTATCCCGGTAGGTAACCCTGTATTCCCGGGTTAATGCCCAGTTAGGCACATTATCCGTGGTATCTTTTTGCAGGATGTCAATGGACTTTCCTTTCAGCTCACTCAAACGGCATGTGACAATAGGAACAACCTGATTTACTTTAAGGTTGTTATCTTTCATAAGCTGAATGACTCCTTCGCGCTGGGAAGGTTGTATATCAAAAAGGATGGTATTGGATTGATTTTCCTGCCCGGTAAACTCGACCTGACCCAACATACTTTGTTCCACTATGTTGAGAGTTGAGATAATAAAAGCGCCCAGCCCGATGGTAACCATCAATACCCGTGTCTGATTATTCGGGCGGAATAAACTTGAAAGCGCGTGGCGCCAGATGAAACCGGCACGATGAGGAAAAAATCTACGCACGAGCCAAAGCAAGAGTATCGCTACCCCCGTAAGACAAGCCAGCGCGACGGCAAGGCCCAGAAAAAACAGAGAACCTGTATACAAACTCCTGGTTTGGTATGAAGCAAATGCAATCGGAAACAATGCAATGAGAATAATCGCAGCAATTTTGGTTTTGGAAATAATTCTGCCTGGTTCAAAATCGGCCCGTAAAACTGAAAGCGGTGGTACAAATCTTACGGATACAAGCGGGAGAACAGAAAAAAGTACAGACACGACCGCGCCCACTGAAATCCCTAACAACACGGATCTCCATGATATACCAAAACCCATTTCGAATGGAATCAAGCCTTCCACAAACTGCGGGATGGTCTGTTGAATCCCCAAACCGACAAAGGAGCCAATGACACTCCCGAGAATGCCCAGAAAAAAAATCTGGATGAAAAAGATATTAAACGCCTGCCATCCGCTGGATCCGACACATCGCAACACGGCCACCTCTTCTCTTTTTTCCCTTGCGTAAATATGCACGGAACTTGCTACACCAATACATCCCAAAATCAAAGCGACAAAGGCTAGCAAGGAAAAGAACTTATAGATGGAACTAAAGCCCCTGCCTAAGCCTTCCTTTCTTCTTTCAACCGTTTCAAAAGAATATCCATGCTTGCGGATGAGCGGTTTAATTTCATCGACGATTTCTTCAACCCGATCTTCGGACGCTATTTTATAAAACTGTTTATAATTGACGCGACTGCCAAACTGTATTAATCCTGTAGAGTCAAGGTCTTTCAGGGAAATGTACACAGAGGGTGTGAACGTCGACATGATACCACCTCCTCCGGCAATTTTTTTGACGACACCGGAGATTCGAAAAACGCTTTTCCCTACTCTGATCGAATCATCAGAACTCACTTCAAACTGGCTGGCCAGTGTTTCGTCTAACATTGCATACCCACCTTTTTTCATTTGCTGATGTGCATCCGCCGGGAGGGTCTCTATGCCCCCATAAAAAGGAAAGTCTCCTTCCATGGCAACCAACCTGATAAGTCTCGATTGATTATTGTTTAAAAACAAAACCATCGATGCCATATCAATCTCCGAAGCCGCAGGAAGTTTTAGGGAATCCAGGGCGGCCTGAAGTTCGGCGTTAAACTTCTTCTCACCATTTACTACCAGGTCAGCGCCCAGTAGCTCCTTGGCATTTCTGTTAATATCATCCTGAAGTGAGTAATTGAGGGAATCCAGCGCCACAACGGCTGCGATACCGGTAACCAATGACGCGGTAAATAAGAACAGCCGGGAGAAATTGTGTCGGGCATCACGCCAGGCCATTCTCCAAACCCACTTGTCCGTAAACAGCGATTTAGTCTTGCGCTTTATTTTGATAACATACTCAATCATAACAGGGATACTATACCATTGAATGACTATTTACTCACCGACAATGGTTGAATGATCTCTTCGGTAAGTTTGCCGCCGCGCATTTTCAGGATGCGCTGTGTTCGCTGCGCCAGTTCCAGGTTATGGGTAACGAGGACAAGGGTTGTACCCAACTCCTTATTCATTCCAAATAGCAATTCTTTTATGTGGTCAGCGTTTTCTTCATCCAGGTTTCCAGTTGGTTCATCCGCAAACAAAATTTTTGGATCAGTAATAAAAGCCCGCGCCATGGCAACGCGCTGCTGTTCGCCGCCGGAAAGCTGAGAAGGGTAATGCTGTATGCGGTCTGCCAGGCCCACACGGCCAAGCAATTCTTTGGCTTTGGACATCACATTTTTTTCGCCCCTTAACTCCAATGGCACCATCACATTTTCCAAAGCCGTAAGGGTAGATAGCAATTGAAAATTCTGGAAGACAAAACCAACATATTGATTGCGGATGTATGCCCTGTCATCTTCACTCATCACGTTCAGTTTAAAACCCATTAGCGATATAGTGCCACCAGAAGCGGTATCCAATCCCGCGCAGAGACCTAGCAAAGTTGTTTTTCCACTACCAGAAGGACCAATAATCGAGATGGAATTGCCCTGGTCAACCGAAAATGATATGTTGTCAAGCACAATGAGCTTTTTTGCCGCTGAGCGGTAAATTTTCGTTAAATTTTCTGCGTGAAGTACAACCTGTGACATGGTTTTTGCTTATTCTGATAAAAACTAAAGCCCTAAAAAGCTAAAAATGTTCACTTTACGTTAAAAGTTAAACGGAATTATCTACATGGTCGTTAAAAATATCTTGATTATTGCATTGGGTCTGCTTTTTCAGGCGTCCGGTGACCCTAAAATAATCCTATTTTTTGGGGATAGCCTCACGGCTGGCTATGGTCTTTCACCTGAAGAGGCGTTTCCGGCTTTGATTGAAAAGACCTGTCTGGCAAATGCCACACCCTGCAAAACCATAAACGCCGGCCTAAGCGGCGAGACCACGGCAGGGGGGCTCTCCCGGATCGACTGGGTTTTACGAAAGCCTATTGATGTGTTCGTCCTTGAGCTTGGGGCCAACGATGGCCTCCGTGGATTGCCTTTGGATCAGACCC
>JAYSOP010000085.1:0-3769 GCA_043722905.1 Chryseolinea sp. | reverse complement strand
ATTAAAATTATCCTTCAACAACGTTACGACTACAAGTTATTCGGCATACCCAAATTGCACGTTTTCGTGGTAACATTCAGTTCATTCTACACCATTTTTTTATTTCAAATCTATCTTTCAAAAAAATCTGGTTTCATATTGGCACTATACGTGTTAAACCTATTCGCGGCGTTATTGATATATAACCGTGGCATGCTATTCTTTAATATAACGGCCTCCGCTTTTCTATATTTAATGTACAAAAGAACTATTTCATTCAAGAAAGTGACACTCGCCTCAATATTTTTTATATGCCTTTTCTATTTCTTTGGAGTTCTGGGTTCTTTACGCGTGACAAATGAATCCCGGAAAGGCTACTCGAATGAAGAATTTTTGGACACCGGGAAGGCAAGCGCCGCCTTTCGTAATTCTATTATACCTTCAGAATTTTTTTGGTCCTACATTTATAGTACTTCTCCCATAGCAAACCTTCAAAACAATGTAAATGTTTATCAGCCTCAACCCACCACTTCTTACAGCATACTTCACTGGTTGAACAATGAGGTTCTCTTTGATTTTATTTCCAAGCGAATCAATTCTTTCACGGGCTCGGTGCGGGAGGGTGAAAACACCATTCCTGGACCTTTTAACGCCTCCACCGTATATTCCAGAAGTTTTAGTTATCTGGGATGGCCAGGACTAATTTTAATGAGCATAGTGATTATTCTTATGCCGATAATATTCTTAAAAATCCTTCCTGCATCTTCACCCTTTTTCTCAACCGGCCTTGTTATAGTAAATACTATTTTCCTGTTTATGGTATTTGATAATACATTACGATTCACGGGTCTTAGCTTTCAATTGGCATATCCCGTTCTGCTTCATTACAGTTCCATTCATTTGCCCTGGTTAAAAAAACTATTTATATAAATGCCGCAGAAGTTTTCTTACCTTAAAACATGCTTTGTTTTGAGGTATAGATGTCCTACCTTATATTCAATAATTTTCTTATGGTTTCAGTCTGCATGGCAACCAAAAACGGTGGTATGTTTATCAGGGAGCAGCTCGATTCAATTCTACCGCAATTGGGTGAGGAGGATGAAATAGTCATTTCCGATGATTTTTCCTCCGATGATACCGTCGATATTATCAGATCATTTAAAGACCATCGGATCAGGATACTCGAAAGCCAGGTGGCGCGGGGAATTTCCACAAACTTTGAAGCTAGTTTAACATTGAGTGCGGGAGATTATATTTTTCTGGCAGACCAGGATGACGTTTGGCTTCCTGGTAAAGTAAATAAAATGCGAGAAGCTTTATCGCATTATGATCTGGTTATGTCAGATTGCCAGCTTGTAGACGATTCCCTTCAGGTAACAAAAAGTTCATTTTATGACCTCAATAATTCAGGTAGCGGATTATTAAAAAACCTTTTCAAAAATTCATATATGGGATGCTGTATGGCTTTCACGAAAAGATTAAAGGATCGTGCGTTGCCATTTCCTTACGATATTCCGATTCACGATTTTTGGATCGGTCTCATTGGTGAGGTGTATTATAAGGTGCATTTTATGAAAGATACTTTAGTACTGCATCGCAGGCATGATACAAATGCCTCTACTTCCGGCGAAATAAGTGATCAATCATGGCAAGAAAAATTTGGACACAGGTTGAATTTAGTCAAGAATCTTTTTATTCATAAATTTTATGCAGGGTAGTATTACCGGGTCAATCGTAATTTACAAAAACGAAGTAAGTGTGTTGAAGAAAGCTGTTCAAAGTTTTCTGGATGGCACCCAAAATTCAAAATTATACCTGATTGACAATTCCCCGGAGGATAACTGCTCGGAATTTTTTAAACATCCACGAATCAAATACATTTTTAACAACAAAAATATTGGCTTTGGTGCCGGCCATAATCTGGCCCTAAAAGAAATCCTTGAGAACCATGACTCTGCCTACCATGTAATTTTAAACCCGGACGTTTACTTCGATGCAGGCGTGCTGAGTAAACTTTCAGGATACAGTGAAGCTAATCCGAATATTGGATTGGTTATGCCAAAGGTGTTATATCCCGATGGAACGCTACAGCCATTGTGTAAATTACTGCCCTCACCTTATACCCTGTTTTCCAGGCGGTTTCTTCAGTTTCACCCATTGGTTGCAAACCGCTTGAACCATTTATATGAGATGCATTTTTCCGGGTATGATAAAATCATGGATGTCCCTTTTCTATCAGGATGCTTTATGTTTCTAAGAACACATGTTTTGCGGGAAATCGGTCTTTTTGATGAGAATATTTTTTTGTATACAGAAGACACGGATCTCACACGTAGAATTCACCGCCGATACCGGACCGTATTTTATCCCGAGGCTGTGATCTATCACTGCAACCAAAAAGATTCTTATAAGAATGCCGTAAAACTCATGCACCATATCAGCAGCGCCATCACTTATTTTAATAAATGGGGATGGTTCAATGATGATGAGCGCAAAGATATAAATGAAAGAGTTCTCTTAAACTTCTCGGAGTGAGTGAAGGCAAAACCATATTGCATAAAAATATTTTGTGGGCATCACTGATCCTGTCTATTACCGCCTTGCCTTTCTCCATGAAAGTCTGTCATGCCGGTATGATTATACTGCTGTTAGGATGGTTAATGGAAGGGAACTGGTCTGCTAAATTCCGCATCATTAAGCAAAGCCTGCTTCTTCAAATAATTATAGGCCTCTTGATCCTCCAACTAATTGGATTGCTTTATACCGACAACATGAATTCCGGATTGTTCTCAGTAGAAAAGAAAATTTTCTTTTATATGATCCCTGTGGCGTTAGCCACAACAATGGTTAGGCTTACTAAAAATGAAATTGGAGTAATTTTTATTGGTTTTTTTCTCTCATGCCTAATCGGGACCATACTGTGCATCGTTTATGCCTGGACCCAGGCCAATGACTATATCTCTGGCTTAACACCGCTCAATCACTACCTTGCCACATCATCTTATTCGGATTTACATCCATTGAATTCTGAAAAATGGTTGATTTTTTCTTACGTGAGTCTGGCAGAAGGCATTAACATACATCCTACATACTTTTCCTTTTACCTTTCATTTTGCGTATTGGTTTTGTTGCATAAAATAGGCGAAATAAGGTCAACGCTTAGGCAAGCAGGAATTTGGGTTTTGGCTACCTATTTTATGATTTTTATTATTTTTCTTGCTGCCCGAATTGTCATCCTTGCTATTGGCCTAATGCTCATTTTCCTCGCGATCCGAAGCCTGATCAATCACCAAAAAATGGTTGGCATTGCCTTCCTCATCATGTCAATTTTCTTTTCGTATATACTGTATATAAACCCGGTCAGCCGGTACAGGAGTTTGCAGGAGATCCACCTTTCAACCTTTAACATTCATCCTGGGAGTCATTATGAAACCGCTGCGCAGATAAGAGCTTCTCTTTGGTGGACAGCCTTCAAATCCATTCAGCATTCAAATCCTTTTTTGGGCGTTGGTAGTGGCGACGTAGAAACGGAAATGCAAAAGACGAGTAGTCAATTCGGCATTACGAACATTCTGGGTTCATTTGATCCGCATAGTCAATATCTTTTTACCCTTTTAGGGTGTGGCATTGTTGGTCTTCTCTTATTGATTTTATGGATTGCCCTACCAGCCTATTTTTCATGGGGAGAAAAAGACCATCTTTTTATTGGCTTCATTCTGCTGCTGGGTATGATATGCCTTACAGAAACCGCTCTGGAATCACAAAAAGGGATCGTCTTTTCCACGCTTGT
>JAYSOP010000084.1:0-3821 GCA_043722905.1 Chryseolinea sp. | reverse complement strand
TTTCCATCGTCCCCAATTCCTTTTCACGTACAATCGATACCGAAGTCATCATCACACATACAAGCATCAACACCAAAGCCATTACGCCGGGAACAAAATTATGGGCGCCTTTCAATTGTGGATTGTACAACATCCTGGTTTCAGTTTCTATACGAATAGGTACGGTTTGGTTCCCGGATAGTCCCGCTTGATAATCGAGAACAATACTCGTGAGATAGTTCGTCAGGGTACTAGCCGTGTTAGGATCTGATGCATCGGCGATGACCTGCAGTTGAGCAGTATTGAAATGAAGAAGATCGCGCGAAAAATTAATGGGGAAAATTACGGCAAGCTTTACCTTACCCTCCCTGAACGTTTCCTCGATCTGATCATGATTAAGTGACCTGTTTTCTATTTCAAAATATTTGCTTGCCCTCAACTTTCCAGTAATCTGGCGTGAAGCATCATCCCTGGCATTGTCAACAATCATGATCCGGGAATTTTTTACCTCATTGGAAAGGGCAAATCCAAAAATAATTATCTGGACAATGGGAAGTCCAAACAGTATCAGCAATGTTTTACGGTCGCGAAACACGTGGGCAAATTCTTTTTTAATAAAGGCCAGAAATTGATGTGTTGATGTGCTCATGTGTTGTGTTCCGGTCTTATTGGCGCCTCGGTTTTAATATACTTTGTAAGTGATTTACTACCTATGCCCATTGGTAGCAACCAACTGGCATTGTCAAGAAGCAAGCCCTTCAGTCACTATTCCGCTGCGCTTGCCTGGCAAGTTTGTAAAATACCTCGTCCATGGAATTTGCATTAAATTGTTTCCTTAAATTTGAGGGTGTATCCAAAGCTTTGATTTTACCATCCACCATGATGGATAAACGATTGCAGTATTCGGCTTCATCCATGTAGTGCGTTGTAACAAAAACTGTCATGCCTTTGAGGGTCGCCGCGTAAATGAGGTCCCAAAACTGGCGACGTGTCAAAGGATCAACGCCCCCTGTGGGTTCGTCAAGGAAGACAATTTTTGGGTCGTGAAGCACCGCCACTGAAAACGCGAGTTTCTGTTTCCAACCCAATGGCAATGATCCCACTAATTTTTCCTTTTCCGATTGCAAGCCCAATTGCTCAATCAATTTTCCGCTCTTATCACGAATATCCTGATCAGACAATCCGTATATCCCACCAAAAAAACGGATATTCTCCAACACCGTGAGATCTTCATAAAGAGAAAATTTCTGACTCATGTAGCCGATGCTTTTTTTTACTTTTTCTGTCTCCTTATATATATCAAAACTGGCTATGATTGCTTTTCCCGACGAAGGTTTGGATAAGCCTGTGAGCATACGCATCGCAGTGGTTTTACCTGCACCGTTGGCGCCAAGAAAACCAAATATTTCTCCCGCCGTCACATGAAATGTGATCTCGTTGGCAGCAATAAAATCACCGAAGCGTTTGGTTAACTTTTCCGTTTCAATAACTGTTTTCATCATGCCTCATTTAACAACCGGATAAAACAATCCTCTATCGTTGGAACCACCGGGAGGACTTCACATTCCGAATGATTTTTTGATTCCAGGTACTGTTTCATGTCAGGAATGGAAGATGGACTATCATTTTTCAAGGACAGGTGAAGGTATTCTCCAAACGTGAAGCAATTCAGCGTATTGTCATACATGCGCAAGTCCATCAAGAGCCTGGGAATTTCTTTGGAACGTACGCCATACAAATTCTCTGGATACTGGTTTACAATATTCTGCGGTGAATCGATGGCAAGGATCTTCCCCTTCTGAATTAATCCGATCCTTTCACAGAGAGAAGCTTCATCCATATAAGGAGTGGATACCAAAATGGTTATCCCTTGTTTTTTCAATCGTTTTAACATTTCCCAAAACTCTTTGCGCGAAACAGGGTCCACCCCCGTTGTAGGTTCATCCAAAAACAAAACTGAGGGCTTGTGAATAAGGGCACAACTCAGGGCGAGCTTTTGTTTCATTCCACCAGAAAGCTTGCCCGCTTTTCTCTCTTTAAAAGGTTCAATCTGACTATAGATGTCCTTGATCAAATGATAATTTTCGGTGATGGTAGTACCAAAAAGTGTGGCAAAAAAACTCAGGTTCTCTTCTACAGTGAGGTCCTGATACAAAGAGAATTTTCCCGGCATGTACCCAACATGCCTTCTGATCTGTTTATAGTCACGGACAATATCAAAACCGTCCACCGTTGCCGATCCAGCGTCGGGAAGGAGTAAAGTTGTGAGCATCCTAAACAAGGATGTTTTGCCTGCGCCATCCGGCCCTATCAATCCAAATAATTCACCCTTCGCAACATTCAGTGATATTGAATCAACCGCTATGATTTTTCCCTTATTGTAAGTTTTAGAAAGCTCTTGTATGGATACCATGGGTGATTGGTTTACAAATTGATCTCACCATACATTCCTATTTTGAGATAACCATCATTTTTAACCCTGACTTTAATAGCGTAAACCAGATCCGCACGCTCATCTTTTGTCTGAATCGTTTTCGGTGTAAATTCTGCTTTGCTGCTGATCCAGGTTACAAGGCCTTCATATTCCTGATAGTCCTGGTCATTGTCAACAAACACACCTACTTTTTGATTGAGCTTGATCATTGTCAATTGGTTGCCTGTAACGTAAGCGCGAAGCTCAAGATGGCTGATATCAGCAATTTTGTACAGGGGCTTCCCAGGGGATACTAACTCATGAGCCTCTGCGTATTGGGAAAGAATTGTTCCGCTGATCGGATTCATAATACGTGATTTCTTCAACTGGTCTTCCAATTGCTCAATTTGAGCCGATAGTGGTAATGTTTCGCTGATCAAACTCTGAGATGATATATCCAGAGAAGACCGATGTGCGTCCATTTGTCTTTTGATTACCGCTACCTGCGCGTTGACATCGTCAAGCTGTTTTTGGGTCGCTGCCTCGGCCTTAAACAAACTAGCCACGCGTCGTTGCTCGCGTTCCGCTGCCTCCAATTGCACCAGGTAGGAGGCCAGTTGCGTAGCAATTTTCGGTCTTCGGGATAAAATAGCATTTATCTGCGCTAACAGTTGTTTCTTTCTTAAATAAAGTTGCGTAGTGTCAATCCAACCTAAGAATTGATTGACCGCGACAGTATTTCCTTCTCTTACATCAAACTGTTGAATCACACCCGACACCTCGGCTGATACGATCACTTCTACCGCTTCAAATGTTCCGGAAGCATCAAAGGCCTTATCGACGTTATCGCATCCAGAAAAAACAATTCCGATTGCAAGATATTTAAATGTAGTATTCATGGTCCTGGGTTTTAAATTAATTACCAGCAGTAAACTGATACTTTGCTTTTGCCATTAGCCACTGCGTCTCGTGCAACACCAAATTCTGTTTAGCCTGATCTTCCGCGTTTACTTCGCGGATATAGTCAGATGAAGATATTACACCCTGTTCAAGTTGGACAGAGAAAGTTTGTTTTACCCTTCTCCTTAGTTCGATTATTTCCTTGTCCACCCCGATCAATTGCTGAAGTTTTCCCATTTCGGCTTCATGCTGGATCAATGCTAATTTGGTATTAAAGAGGAACGTTTCTTTCTGCACATCGATAGACAGTTGTTTGATGATTAATAGTTCTTTCTCTCTTCCAAAAGCATAAAACCCTGAGAGCAACCAGTTGAAGCGAATTCCTCCGAGGTAAAAAAAGTTAAACTTATTTTCAAGCATATTCAGTCCAGGCCTGCCGTAACCGCCTTGGGCAAATACTTCCAGCCGGGGTTTTTTTCTGGCTGAAAGTATTGCGCGGTTGACATCAATGCTTTGTTTTTGATAGTCA
>JAYSOP010000083.1:0-8063 GCA_043722905.1 Chryseolinea sp. | reverse complement strand
GTAACGGTAGGCCTAAACGCATGGGTAAACCATTTCTTCCAATTGACGGGGGAAATATGCGGCATGCTTCTTTCGGGGGCAAAACCCATTATTTTTTTTGCAAGTTTGCCAAGAGACTTATTATGGAATACGAAATGGTAACCCCACGGAACGATTGAGGCCAACTTCATTCCCATGGCAAAATTTCCAATTAACCGACTCCTCAGGGGAACACCCTTTTCTTTATAATATTGATATTGCCATTCCTGTTTCAACTTACCCATATCGACATTGGAGGGGCATTCTGATTTACAACCTTTGCAGCTGATACAAAGATCCATCACTTCTTTGATCTCATCGTGGGCAAAAGGATTTATTTTATCAGACCGGGTAATCATCTCCCTCAACATGTTCGCTCGGGCCCGGGTGGTGTCTTTCTCTTTCCGTGTGGCCATGTAACTGGGGCACATGGTGCCGCCGCTGAGTTCTGTTTTTCGGCAATCACCAGATCCGTTGCATTGTTCTGCAGCGCGCAGGATTCCCTGATTTTCCGAAAAGTCAAGGATGGTATCAAATTCTTTCGTTAACTGGTCTCGATCAAAGCGCAGATGGGTATCCATGGGGGGAGTATCCACGATCTTGCCAGGATTAAAAATGTTGTGGGGGTCCCAGACTTTCTTCAGGTCTTTAATCAGTTGATAATTATGTTCACCGATCATACGCGGGATAAACTCCCCACGCAGCCTTCCGTCACCATGTTCGCCTGACAATGACCCCTGATATCGCTTAACAAGGGTCGCAGAGTCTTCGGCAATAGCCCTGAAAAGCGTCACACCTTCGGCCTTTTTCAGATCAATAATCGGCCGCAAGTGAATTTCACCAGACCCCGCATGGGCATAGTGAACACTATACAGTCCGTGCTTTTTTAGAATCAACGCAACGTCTGCGATATACGCTGGAAGATCGTTTACATCCACCGCCGTATCTTCAATAACGGGGACTGGTTTTTCATCACCCGGTACGTTGGATAAAAGTCCCAGCCCGGCTTTTCTAAGATTCCATACTTTTTTTATGTCCTCTCCGCTTACCACCGGATACGAATAACCTAAACTATTTTGTTTCAAATCTTCAATGAGCGCCTGGGCATCGGATTCAGCCCTAACGGCCGATTCGCGAGTCAGCTCAGCAACGAGAATAGCCTGCGGATCGCCTTCAATAAAAAAACGGTTTTCAATCTGACCCGTATTTCGTTTGGTTGCCTCAAAAACGTAATGATCCATCAGTTCCACGGCGGATGGCAGGTGTTTCAGCGCTATCAGGTTAGCCCTCAATGACTCATCAATACTGTGGCAGTGTATACAAATAAGCACCTTGTGTGGCGGCTCCAGCGGTGTTAGCCTGATCTTAGACGAAGTAATGAAAGCGAGGGTTCCCTCGGATCCTGCGATCAGACTGCTGAAGTTAAATGGATTGCCTTCCGGTGCGAAAGGTTGCATTCGCGCCAGCATGTCAATGGCATATCCGGTATTTCTTCGCCGAATAGAATGTTTCGGAAATTCTTTCTCAATCTCACGGAGGTTTTCCTCATTCGATAAAACCGCATCGATATGTCCGTACAAAGAATTCTCCAGACTATCCTGGTGGTTAACCCTTCTAAAAAATTCCTCAGGCTTAACAGGACCGAACTGCACTTTACTCCCGTCTGAAAGAAGCACATTAACCTCAAGCAAATGTTCCCTGGTGCTGCCATAGATGACAGAATTAGAACCACAGGAATTATTGCCAATCATTCCGCCGATCATGGCCCTGTTCGCCGTAGAAGTCTCGGGTGCAAAATAAAATCCATGGGGCTTCAAGGCTTGATTGAGATCATCGCGGACGATTCCAGGCTCCACAATCGCCCATTTTTCCTCTGCGTTAATCTCAATAATTTGTTTAAAGTGGAGGGAAACATCCACTATAATTCCAGCCCCCACTACCTGACCCGCCAGGGAGGTTCCGGCGGTCCGTGGGATCAGGGAAGTTTTGTTTAGCCGCGCAAACTGAATAAGCTTTACGAGATCCTCTTCTGTTTTTGGGAAGGCTACCGCTACGGGAATTTCGCGGTAGGCCGAGGCGTCTGTTGCGTACAATCGCCTGGAAATCTCGTCAGTTAAAATCTCGCCTTCCAGGCTCTTATTAAGGGGCTCAAAATTCATAAGGCCCAAAAATAATTTATTTGACTGTAAGGAACAATCTATTGGAATATACTGCCCTGATGCAGAAGAAAATTCTGAAGGAAAGAACACATTTATGAACGCAAAAAAAGGTGCCACTTTCATGGCACCTCATATGTTCAGCCTACTATAATATTGCCCGAACTACAATGGATGAATCAATCATTTCTGATCATCCTTAGTTTTGTCATCATCAAGTTTACTACCGTCTTTGTCGAATTTTACCTTCTTAGTTTCGGCTCCTTTTTTCAGCTCAATTACAAATACTTCCATATTATCATGGTGTGCATCAGTCTTCTTGTAGGCACTTCCTACCGTCCATCCTGAATAATCCTGTGATTCCAAAGAAGCCGTCACAGCTTCAGGCAATTCACTGATCGCAATTTCCTGACCATCTTTATCCTGATCCTGTGGTTGAGTCTGTGTATCCTGTGTTGGTTGAGTTTCTGTTGGCGTAGTTGCCTTTTCCTGAGCATTCACAAGAGCGGCACCACCAAACATCAAACATACTGCTAACATTACTTTTTTCATTTCTATTCTATTTAGGTGAACTTCAATTTAATTTCTAATGGTATTGCGAAGCCTGTACCAAATCCCGCCCCTATTTTTTAAGAAGCTGCCTGTCAGTTGCATAACGATCATGATAAAATCAAAAGCCGGTTAACACTGTAGGATAATTCCACATTAGTGGGTCATCGATTGTACAAACCCTCGCAGGTTAAGCCGGTTCGTCAACCAGTGGCATCAATTCGAACCATTCATGTTATTGCGATAGGGATAATCCAGTAAAATCACTTTGGAGTTTTTCGGCTTAATCAGGCTTTCATTGTTTCGCCGAAAAAACAGAAAATGATCCGTACTTAATGGGCGGACCAGATTTAGCGGATTCACACCATTGGAATAACTAAGCGACGTTCTTAGAAAGTTCAGGCCAATTAAATAAAACGTTTAACTTTACTTAAATCATCACCCCAAATGAAAATGTCAACAGAAACAGACGAGGCATCGGCCAAAAAATTATTTGTGAAGATGGCGCTAAGTGCATGGCAGACCTATAACGACAGAGTTACCAAGCTTGTTGATAAAATTGGGGATAAAGGATTAGCAAGGGAAGTTGCCCCTCGAAAAAATACGGGTACTTATTTGTTCGGTCACCTCATTGCGATTAACGACAACCTGTTCCCTCTTTTTGGTTTAGGGCCGAATTTGTATCCTGAACTTGGAAAAATTTTTGTTGATACGCCTGACAAATCTGGTTTGGCCTTCCCCTCCCCCGCCCAACTTAAAACTTACTGGCACCAGGTGAATTCAAAACTGAATGACCATTTTTCAAAAATGACACCTGAGGATTGGTTCTCCAGACACAACAGCGTTTCCGTGGAAGATTTCACAAGAGAACCTCATCGCAATAAATTGAATGTTATCCTGAATCGAACGAACCATCAGAGTTATCATTTCGGGCAAATGCTTCTCTTACAATAGCCATTGAGCACGCTACGTAATCCTCATACTTCCTAAAGTGGTTGATGAACCTGGTAGAAAAAATCAGACTTCCTTCCCGGCAGCCTCTATCAGTCCTTTCATGTAACCAATCGCAAAGAGCGTACCCAGTTCGCTATAACCCGGATGATCATTATTATCCCCTGCAACGGTCGGGACATGGTCCGGTCGCATGGGCCCGTTAAAGCCCACTTCATAATAAGTTTTCATGGCTTTATACATATCCGTCTTTCCTTCGTCATGAAAAGTTTCTTCAAAATTCCACTTATCCCCCCGAATATCACGAAAGTGAACAAAGAAGATTCTATTTCGCTTGCCAAAATACTTGATTACCGAGGGTATGTTCTCCCCCATCGTCGCAAATGTACCCTGGCACAGGGTCAGTCCGTTGTTAGGACTGGGATAAAGATCAATAAGTTTTTTAAAAGCATCCGCCGTCCTCATAATTCGGGCTATGCCACGGATTTTTGGTACCGGAGGATCATCCGGATGGAGGGCCAGTTTAATTCCATTCTTTTCAGCCTCAGGTACAACAGCTTTTAGGAAATATTCCATATTTTTCCACATGGTTTCTTCAGTAACCTCACCATGCTCTGTCAGCGGAAGGTCTTTTACTGATTCAAAATCAAAAGCGGTAACCAATGCACCGCCCCTGCCTTTCCGTGCCTGATCGGTTCTCGCCCAACTGATCACTGGCATCCAATTATAACATATGACATCGAGTTTTATCTTTGCCATATTCCGCATAAGGGTGATGAAGTTTTCTATTTCTTCATCTCTGCCTGCTATACCCAATTTTGCTTTATCCAATGGCGGGGTGCCTTCCAAAACTCTCCATTGCATTCCCCTTTTATGATAGGCATCTTTTACTGCCTGAAGCGCTTCCAGCGACCAGGGTTGCGTGTCCTGCATGCCCAACATCCCTGGACTGGAAGGCGACACCACCCCTGTGACGCCCATTTGCCTGGACAGTTCCAATTTTCTTTCCTGCAAGCCATAAAAATAAGCCATACACAACTGAATGTTAGCCTCTTTCGAATAAGAAAACACATCCGAAACCGAAGGGTGGGTTATACTAATGGAGGAAAGTGCGGTGAGAGAAGCGCTTTTCTTGAGAAAATTTCTACGGGAGCTGGCCATAATCTTTTGCGTTGGATGTTAAGGCTACATACTAAACTAGCAGATAAATACTTTTTAACAGAATGTTTTCTTAATTTTCACTGCGTGCCGGGTTAAAATTTTGGTTGCGATAAAAACGCGTTGCCAAACGTTTCTCTGCACACAAAAATCCTAACGGATTTCAGGACCGAAAAAAATGTCAGGTAGAATATTTTATATCCTTGCCACCTTTCTTCTGCCCGCGTGCGGCGTTTCTTATTGTCAGGGAAATTCAGGTAAACCAAACATTCTCTGGCTTTCGGTTGAAGACATGAGTCCCCGCCTGGGTGCCTATGGCGATCATACCATCCCCACTCCTAACATCGACCGCATAGCAAAAGAAGGAGTAATGTATACCAATGCCTTTTCTACAGCCGGCGTTTGTGCGCCGAGCCGTTGCGCCGTAATTACAGCCATGTATCAGACCGCGGTCGGGGGACATAACATGCGCACGTTTAATATCTATCCTGAGGTAAAAGGTATTCCCACAAATTATTCTATTGTCCCGCCGCCGTATGTGAAAGCATTCCCTGAATACCTAAGGGCTAATGGCTACTTTTGCACGAACAATTCAAAAACAGATTACCAGTTTGAATCAACACCCACTATGTGGGATGAAAACAACACCACGGCGCACTATAAAAACAGAGACAAGCGACAACCTTTTTTCGCGGTATTTAATTGCATGATTACCCATGAATCGCAAATCTGGGAGCGGTCAAAAAGACCTTTACGGGTTGATCCCTCAAAAGTTAGGGTGCCCCCGTTTTATCCGGATACTGACAGCGTGAGAAGAGACATCGCACGGCACTATACAAATATTTCAGAAACGGATGACTGGGTCGGACAAAAACTAAAAGAGCTGGAGGATGCGGGTCAACTGGACAATACGATTATTTTCTTTTGGTCTGACCACGGGGATGGTCTTCCCTTTTATAAACGCGAAATCACCGACCGCGGCCTTCGTGTACCTTTAATTATCCGGTATCCTCACAAACAAAATTCCGGAACCATAGTCCCTGATCTTGTATCCCTTATCGACCTGGGACCAACATCGCTCTCCCTGGCCGGAATAAAACCACCAGCATACATGCAGGGTCAGGCGTTCGAGGGAAAGTATAAAGTGCCGTCACGTAAATATATATTTGGTGCCCGCGACAGAATGGACGTTCCGGTTGACCGTGTACGGTCTGTGCGTGACGAGCATTTCAGGTATGTGCGAAATTATAATCCTGAATTAGCGGCGTACCAGAATATAACTTACCGCATACAACAACCCGTTATGCGGGAAATTTTAAGACAAAGAGATGGCGGTACTCTAAATGCAAACCAAATACAATGGTTTGCGGCGCCACGATCAGCGGAAGAACTATACGCTTTGGATTCTGATTCTCTTGAAATGCGGAATGTCAGCAGCAACCCCGCCTATGAGAAGGATTTAAAACGTCTGAGAAAGGTGCTGGACGAGTGGATCATTCAAACCAACGACTGGGGTAGTGTACCGGAATCCCAAATGTTGACACAGATGTGGAACGGAAAAAGTGAACCACCTGTCACCGAAGATCCCATAGTAACGGCTAGCAATGGACTGATTGCCATTTTAGTCAAAACGGAAGGCGCCTCCATTGGCTATCAGATTGTCCGGGAGAAAAATGACAAATCCGGAAGTTGGTGCGTTTACGATAAACCTTTTAAAATCCCGAAGGGCAATACCGTTATCGCCGTCGCCCAGAGAATTGGCTATCAGAGAAGTAGAGAAGTTTCTTTTCAATTAAAGTAGCGAGCCATCCAATAAATTATTTCCAATATCTTAAATTTATTAACATGAAGGTAGGCATATTACTCTTCCAGCAATTTGAAACATTGGACGTCTTTGGACCCGTAGAGATCCTGGGAAGAATAAAAGATCAATTTAAAATCACATTTTACTCTTTAACGGGGGAAATGATCCAAAACGACCACGGTATTTCAATAGCGACTCAAACAC
The DNA here is from genome assembly GCA_043722905.1 of Chryseolinea sp. Classification (GTDB taxonomy): domain Bacteria; phylum Bacteroidota; class Bacteroidia; order Cytophagales; family Cyclobacteriaceae; genus Chryseosolibacter. The sequence continues at coordinate 1,223 of JAYSOP010000083.1, read as the reverse complement.
TTGATGACATTCTCAACGGTGTTGATATTTTTTTAATCCCCGGTGGGCCGGGAACAAGAAATGAAATTGACAACGTGCAGCTTATCAACAGCATCAGTAAAATATGTGACGCTACAAAATTCGTTCTGACCGTTTGTACTGGAAGTGCGATATTGGCTAAAACCGGTTTACTGGATGGGCGAAGAGCCACCTCCAATAAAAGAGCTTTTGATTGGGTAAGTACTTTCGGAGAAAAGGTCCAATGGGTAAGGCAAGCGCGCTGGATTGTAGATGGCAAGTATTATACTTCCTCAGGTGTGAGTGCTGGTATGGATATGACCTTGGGTTTTCTCAGCGATCAGCAGGGAGTTGAATTTGCGAGGAAGGTAGCCTATCAAATGGAATACGAATGGCAGGAGAATAAAGAAATAGATAATTTTTATAAACAATAGGGGGATTAAAGGGTATAGGGGTATAAGGATATAAGGGTATAAGGATATAAGGATATAGGAATATAAGGATATAGGGATATAGGGATATAAGGATATAAGGATATAAGGATATAGGGATATAGGGATATAGGGATATAAGGGGTAAGAGGAAAAGTTAAAGTTCAAGTTTAGGGGGATATTAAGTCTGGGAGAATTTAGTGTCAATTCTTGGCTCTTGGAATTACTATTTGAATAAGCGGGAATATTTCCGGCAACTTTTTCATAAATTGAAAACGTCTGATAACGTTTTTGTTAAATATCAATCATGGGCTCAAGAAGAAGTTTTATTAAAGCGAGTGGGGTTGCCACATTGGGATTTATGGGTTTACATCAATGGATGATTAAGCCGGTGGAGGCCGGCATTCCTGCAAACAGGAGTTTGGCTGCGGGGTATGGTCCACTCTTGGCTGATCCGAAAGGTGTACTGAATCTGCCGAAAGGGTTTACCTATAAAATTATCAGCAAAAAGGGTGATAAGATGGATGATGGCCTGCTTTTGCCAGGAGCCCCGGACGGAATGGCGGCATTCCCCGGAAAAAACGGAAAGGTCATCGTTATCAGAAATCATGAAAATACCCCTGATAACTTAACGCTCGGCGCATTCGGCGAACAAAATGAACTCCTTGAAAAAATCAGTGCGGATAAATTTTATGATTATGGAAAAAAAATACAACCCTGTCTCGGAGGTACCAGCACTTTTGTTTACAATCCAAAAACAGGAGCGATAGAAAAACAATTTCTCAGCCTTGCGGG
>JAYSOP010000082.1:0-8396 GCA_043722905.1 Chryseolinea sp. | reverse complement strand
ATTGAATATTAAGTTTTTGTTAAGTGAACCCCTTCATTGGCTACGGTAACTTAAATTGGGGACTATTAACCCCGGATACAGGGAAGTGTAAAAAATTTGATCCTTAATCCGATTTACTTTTTAATCTTTATAATTCATTAATCAACGTTGTTTGGACGCAAGCATTAAAACATACAAAAAAAAATTTGATCGGGATCTAAAACATATCAAGATCATTTTGACTAATGAAAGGCCCCGGATGCCTTTCACTGTTTGGATGGCCCTCGTTGACGAGACAAAACAATTAATATTAAATTCACCCCAGGATTTTTTCTGTGGCGAATTGCCTTCACCCCCAACACTCAGTGTTGCTATAGAACAAGTTTTCCAGGGATTTATTGAGGATCAAAGAATAAGAGCAGTGCAAACGTCAAACCCGTTTAAATTGCCTTTTTGATGAACAATTACTATGACTAATCAGGCAAATACCGATGATCAAATAAAAACAACTAACCGAAAGCGGCGCTTTCCTATAATCTGTAACAGGCGTGCTTGCACTGTACCTGCCCTTAATAACGAGGGGTTCGTTTAACTTCCTTTCATACCCTCATTTAAACTAACCCTTCCTTCGATAGAATCTCCATTGTTTTTCCAATAGCCGCTCCAATCGCCCTCTTGACCAGTCCTGCTACCATAACATTTTTGGTGTCCCAATAGTATCCATCAACAGGTTCAACTTTGATTACGGTAATTCTGGGATCATCCACCCCTTCGGTAAACCAACTCAGCCAGAGCCGGTTGCCAAATAACTTTTGTCGCAATCAGCCACCGAAATTGCCGTTCTCACACCCTGAATTTTATCGTAAAAAAAGTGACCTTCGTTAAGTGAAAATACAGCTGATGAAAAGTCTTCGGTTGTAGAATAGTATTCTTTTAAAATCATAATGTATAAACTATGGAAAATCAAACATTCAAAATCCTTATTGATGCCCCACAGGAAAAAGTCTGGGACCTACTTTGGAGTGAAGCTTCCTATCAGGAATGGACGTCGGTTTTCAGTCCCGGCTCAAGAGCAGAATCAGCCTGGAGGGAAGGGGACAAAATTTTGTTTCTCGACGGCAACAACAATGGCATGGTGTCCATTATTGCAGCGAAGAAACCATACTCATTCATGTCATTTAAACACCTTGGTGAAGTTCATGGCGGGGTAGAGGACCTGGAAAGTGAAAAGGTGAAGGAGTGGGCTGGAGCTTTAGAAAACTATAGGCTAAAAAGTGTAGACGGCAAAACGGAATTAACCGTGGACATGGATATGACGGAGGAATTCAAGGATTACTTCGTGGAAACCTGGCCAAAAGCCCTGGAAAAATTGAAATGCCTGGCAGAGAAACAAAATCAGGATTTTATTCTCAATCCTTCCTGACCAAAATCAACAACGCACATCAGGCTAAACGCTTATCGTGAATTTTGCCTGATGTGCGTGTGATCCGATATTCTCAACCAATAGCCTTATCGTTAACCAAGTTACTCGTCCGAAGGAGCTTTCTTTTATTATTAGCTAAACTCTGGGGGGTATGAGTTTATATACAATGGGTGTAACAATGCGTGAAAGCAGCGTTGAACTGATCAAACCTCCTATTAAAACTATGGCCAGTGGAGAAATTAATGGATTGGTCGACAGTGCAATAGGCAACAGTCCTCCTATCGCTGTTAACGAGGTGAGTATGATTGGGAGAAACCTGACTTCACCTGCTTCTCTTATCGCTTCATCGACAGACATTCCTTTTTGGCGCAGCTGATTCGTAAAATCCACCAACAAGATCGAGTTTTTAACTTCCACCCCGGCAAGAGCGATTAATCCAATGATCGCCACAAAGGACAAAGGATTCCCTGTGATTAGCAATCCGGTCACCGCTCCAACAATGCCAAGCGGAATTACGCTCAGCACGATTAGCGTACTTTTGAATGTTTTGAACATGAGCACAAGGACGGCAACAAACATAAATACCGTAACAAGAATTACCGTTCCCAGGCCACCAAACGATTCGTTGCTGGCTTCAACATCTCCCCCCATAATATAGCTGTAACCGGCAGGAAGCTGAAGCGCATCCATTTTGGAAATGATGACGTTGATAACCGATTCATTCAGGTAACCCTTTTGCACAAAAGAGGATACTGACACCATCCTCACTTTATTATAGTGATCGATGCTGAGAGGCGATGTTTCAAGTTTCAGTTGCGCGATTTGCTCCAGCGGTACGGCGGCGCCTTGTTGATTGTTCACAAAAACATGATGGAACGATTCAAGGGTTGCCCGCTCTTTTTTCGCAGTGGTCAGCAATACAGCATAGTCATCCCCTTCGGAGTCGGAAAAATGACCGAGGTTCAATCCTGCGACGGCTAATCTTACAGTACGGTCAATATCCACGGTATTGATCCCGCTCATTCTCGCCTTTTCCTGGTTGATAGAAACCCGGATATCGCTTTTCAAATTGCTGACCGGGTTGTTAACATATATCGTTCCATCTGATTCCTTCATGATCTTCTCCACTTTCGCTGACAACTGACGCAACGTGTCAAGGTTATCCCCCAACAATCTTACTTCTACGGGAGCAACAATGGGTGGACCCTGCTCAAAGTTTTTTACTTCGATTTTCGCATCCGGAAAAGATTTGAATTCATCCCTGAGCGCATTGATGATCTCCAGCTTGCGGGCGGCAGAGGTTTCATCCGACAACTGGACAAAAATCTGTGAGAAATCCGTACGCTCATTCTCCTGAATAACATTGTAATACACCCGGGGATTTCCTTTTCCCACATTGGATGCAAAATATTCTATTTCCGGAAATTTACTCAGCGTATTTTCTACGTAGAGCGTAACAGAATCTGTTTTCGCCAAACTGGTTTGCAGCGGGGTAATGGTGTTGATAATGAATTGAGGTTTCTCTGAAGCCGGAAACAAACTGAAACCAATCACCGGAAACAGCTGGAGTGAGCCGAAAAAAATCACACCCGCGATGACCAACGTGGTCACGGGATACTTTAACCCTTTATCCAGGATCCGGGAATAACTTGCGTGAATTACTTTTTGAAGCGTTATCAGAAAGATGTTGTCTGTATGATTCTTCTCTTTCAATAACCGGCTTGCCAAAAAGGGAATCACCGTGATGGAAACAATCATCGATGCTAAAACCGACATGATAACCGCTAAAGGCAAACCGCGGATAAAATCTCCGGCACCTTCAGGTAAAAATACAAGGGGCATGAAAGCAATGATCAATGTAGCAGTACACCCAACCACAGCCATCCCAATCTGCCTTGTGGCTTTGATCGTGGCATCAAATCGGGAGTGGCCCTCGCGTATCCATCGCTCAATGTTTTCTACCACCACAATACTGTCATCAACGAGTAATCCGAGCGCAACTACCAGCCCGACAATACTCAATTGGTTCAGGCTGATGCCCATCATATTCAGGAATACCAGACCAATAGCAAGCGAAAGCGGAATGGATATCATCACGATGAAGGCAGCGCGCAATCCCAAGGGAAGTAAGGTTAGGGCGACGAGCAAAATAGCAATGAGAAAATCCATGCCCAGGCCACTCAGTCGCTTATTTACATTCTCAGCCTGGTCAAAATGATGCACCAGATCGATATTTCCCGGAAGAGATTTTTTGAAATTTTCAATCACGGGCAAATACAGAGTTTGTGTTTCCGAAATATTAAACCCAGGCTTCTGTGCGGCAACTACAAACACAGCGCGATGACCATTCAAACGTGTAATGTGTTTGGTTTCATCAAACATAGAATTCGCATCCGCAACTTCACGCAACAGAATATTTTTCCCATTGGCTGTGAATACAATGGTATTCCTTATTTCCTCCAATGACTTGAAGTTACCGCTCGTTTTAATATTAAAAGATTTTGTTCCAGCCACAATACTTCCTCCCGGAATATTGGCCATTTCACTTTGCAAACTTCCGATGACCGAATTGAGGGGAATATGCATTTGCGCGATCTTGTCCAGCCGTAAATCGACCCGTACAATTTGCTCAGGCAACCCATGCACTTCTATATTTTTCAGCACCGAAATTTTTTCTAATTGTTCTTTGAGCTTTTCACTATAGTATTTCAGTTTCGTGCGGGAGGCATTTTCCGAAATCAGCGCCACCTGTACGATATTAACATCAGACGGCTGAAATTTATTGATGTCGATACTAAAGATCTCAGCCGGAAGAGTACCGCGAAGTGATCCAACCTCCCGAACGAGTTCCTGATACTTTTCGTCAGGATCGCTTTCATATTTATATTCAACCCGGATCACGGCAAGTCCATCGTGTATACTGGTTCTGATCCTTTTGATATCCTCAAGCTCATTGACCTTTTCTTCAACCGGATCTACGACCAATTCTTCGAGATCTTTTGGGCTGGTCCCTGGAAAGACAACGACGATGGCAAACTGTGGCGCTTCCGTTTCCGGATCTTCACTTCGCGGCATGTTCAACAAAGTGGTGATGCCAACAGCGGCCGCCATGAGAAACATGATCAGGGTAAACTGATAATTCTTAACGGCATATTCAGAAATTTTCATATAGCTATTTTATAATGGTGATATCAGCTTGATCATTCAGGTAGGCGCTTCCAGATACTATGAGCGTAGAGACTTTTTCAAACCCACCTGTGATGGAGACCTTGTCCTTTTCAATGGAAGAAATAGTAACCGGTACCTTGATGGCCGTTTTATAATCCGGGGTCACGAAGACAAAACCCTCATTGCCATTTGCGTCCAGCACGGCCTCATAAGGAACTGACCATACTTTCGTTTTCCGGGCAGTTGTAATTTTCGCTGATCCAAACATTCCAGAGACCAATTTTTCATCCTCATTCTTTACCAGCAGGTCCACGGAGAAAGTTCCCGTTGCAGGGTCAGAAGTTTCCGACTTGCGAAGCACCTTCGCTTGGAATTCTCTTCCCGCAAAAGCATCCAGCGTCACATTCGCTTTGTTATTAAGCTGGATGGCAGCCCATTGTTTGTCACTGGCATTCACTCTCAATAGCCAGCCGTTGTTGGAAACTCCGTTTACCAACAATACAGGAGCACCTATGGCAATTACTTGCCCGGGATTGACAAATTTCCGCAAGACAAATCCATTCTGAGGTGCCACGATTTTTGAAAATTGCTTGTTGAATTCGGTAGCCTGCAATTGTTCCCTGGCTACATCCAGAGCCGTTCTAGCGTTTTGCATTTGTTCCAGGGTGGCAACGCTATCGCGAAACAAATTTTCAGTCCGCTCAAAATCCCTTTGACTTTTTTCCAACAAGAATTTTGACTGTGAAACCACTGCATTTATCTCACGCAGATTTAGTGTGGCCAACAACTGACCTCGGTTTATTCTGTCACCCTCCTGAACAAAAACCTGGTCAAGTACTCCGCCAGTTTTAAAAGCCAGCTGAGTTTCATTGTCAGTGGTAATTTTTCCTGACGTGAGGATGGGTGTTGATTGATCGATACTTTCCAGTTCCAGAATTTTCACGGGGATGGGGTCACTCTTGCGCACAATCTTCAGGCTTTCGCTCTTGCTATCCGTGCATGAGACAAGAGAAGCGGAAACGAGGACTGGTACGATAAGCACGGCAACGATAACTTGAATATATTTTTTCATGATGATTAGTTTTTATTTTTCGAATTGAACTGAAGCAGTTTCTCTTTGAAGTTTTGATTTGGCTATGAGCATATCGAAAGCCCTTACATTATTCACCAGCTCGGATGTAGTTAACTGGTTTCTTGCATCGAGAAACTCGATTAAGGAATTCACCCCTTGCAGGTATCCTTTTTCAATTAGCTGGTAATAACTCTCGGCAGCTTTTAGTTGTTCCTTTGCAGCGCCAAAGTTTTGATGGGCTGTCAACAAATCATTTCTCGCGATGTCAGCAGACATTTGAATTGCACGGTAGGCATTCTGTAGCGCCAGTTCCGATTTTCGGAGATCCAGTTTGCTTTGGGATATTTGAATGTTATTTGTGAACCCCTTAAAAAGCGGAATAGACAGCTGAACGCCAAATAGATAATACTGAGATTGGTTATCGAATTTCCAATCAGAAGCCTGCGATCCAAAATCAACGAAGGCGTTCAGTTTCGGCAAACGATTCAGCTGATTCATTTTAACGAATGAGGCGCTTATGTCATTTCCAATCTTGAGCATGGAAAGTTCCTCCCTTTGGTTGGTACTCACCGAAATTGAATCCGGGAAAATGTCGTGATCGAAGAAATAAGCTGCATCAATGGGGGTGTTAAGTTCGCGGTTCAATAAAAAATTAAAGTACTGGCGGCTGTTAGAAAAATTATTGTTGGCGCTGTTCAACTCTGCTTTGACCTTGGCAGCTTCGCTTTTCGATCGCATGACATTTGCCGGAAGTCCTTTTCCATTCTTTTTCAGCGATTCATTTATTTCTACATTTTTCTGTATCAGGGAAAGGGCGCCTTCATAGATCTTCACGGCTTCTGCTGACGATAAATGTTTGAAGTAAGCTTCCTCAATTTCAAACGCCAATTGTCTTTTGTATGCTTTCACTTCATAATCTTTGATAGCGAGCTGCTTCGATTTGATAGAACGGTTAATGATTAAGTCTGTATTGATCAGCGGGATGGACGCACGTACCTTCGCATCATAAAAATTCTTTGGAAAGAAGTTCTGGTCCACATTTGGGATCTGCGGAAATGCATCGCTTTGCGTTAACTGGTTTAGTGAACTGTAGACGGGATTTAATAAATCACCCACCGGAAGAGAAATGCTTCTGCCACCCTCCCCGGATGTATAGTCGCCCAGTAGCTGAACGGTGGGAAGAAAATGGTTGCGCGCTACACGCAGTGCGTTTTCAGCTTGTTCCAGGGTGATGTTTTGTGCCTGAACGACGAGATTATTTTTCAATCCTTCACTGACATATTGCTCCAATGCATTTTGCCCAAATGAATTGATGATGAACAACAAGATGATACCTTTTGTGGCAAAGAGTCGGAATACCAGGGTTTTAAATTCCATTGTTATTTTTATTTACGGTGTTAAGTATAGAGGCAAAAAAATTTACTTATTTTTCGGATGCATTCTTTCCAGAATTTCGACCACCATCGCGTTGGCTTTATGGGCGAGGTCTTTTTGATTTAATTCACTGACGACAGAGCACCGGTTCCTGATCTCCAGTGAAGCGATTCCGTGCACCATAGACCATACGGTAAATGCCAGGATCTCCGGGTGCATGCCTTTGAAATAACCCTCCTTGATGCACTGCTGTATAGTATTGACAAGGAACTCAAATGCATTATCACCTTCTTTCCATTTGGTTCGATCCTTAGTAATGGCGTTCATGGGCGCCCTTACAATGAACATCAGGTCATAATACTCACCATTCTCAATGGCAAACTGAATATAGGCCCTGCTGACAGCTTTCAATCTTTCAAAAGGGTCTGCAACATGTTCGAGCGATTTGAAGTACTGATTCAGTATGATAAATCCTTCCTGGTGCAAGGAATAAAATACGTCGTCCTTATCCTTAAAGTATAGATATATCGTAGTCGGTGAGTAATCAATTTTTTCAGCAATATTTCTGATGGAAGTATGCTCATAGCCTTGATCCATAAAAAGTTCGCGGGCGCTTTGCAGGATTTTCCCTCTCAATTCTTCTTTCTGTCTTTCCTTGCGATTGGCTACGGTCATAAGGGATATGTAATTTACTTAACGGTGTTAAGTAAATTTATGTTTCAATCATCCCATAATAAATTTTATAACTATTTGACGCACAGTGTGATTATTTTGATTCCTGGCAGCCAGCTGGCTACTTTTATCTATTGCAGGCACCTCCGGAGCCCCGGTAAACAGGAGCGTTAGGACCCTGGGCATGCCCCTCCCTACTCCAGTCCCATGGCGCAGGTCGCCTTCGCTACCCGCCACCAGCCGCACTACCTGCTGGGGCTCAGACATGCCGCTCATCCCTCAGCAAAGCTGGCCAAAGGGAATTCGTTTTCTCATGAAAATAGCATGCTGAAGTTTTTACCTCTCCACCCGAACGAGACTCAGAAAAGAAAAGTGCAAGCGTTATATTAGTTCTGACAAAGAATACCCCGAGTACAAACCCATGATCAATATCCAACGAACGACCTCTGATAATCCGGATTTCATAGAACTTGTGAAACTTCTGGACGAAGATCTGGCTATAAGAGATGGCGAAGAGCATTCTTTCTACGCGCAGTTCAATAAAATCGATAAGATCAGGTATGTCGTGCTTGCTCTTGAAAATAAGGTTCCGGTAGGCTGCGGAGCCATCAAGGAGTTTACGACCGATACCGTAGAGGTGAAACGCATGTACGTCTCTCCTGAAGGAAGAAACAAAGGCATTGCCACAAAAATATTGTCGGAGTTGGA
>JAYSOP010000081.1:0-4142 GCA_043722905.1 Chryseolinea sp. | reverse complement strand
GTCATCAACACCCCTGCTGCTCAAATCTTCTATTTTTTTCCTGATCTTCCTGGCGTAAAGCTCTGCAATATCAAAATGCAGTTGCTCGTGTGTAAGAAGCGCTTCTGATTGATCTCTGGACCAGGACTTTTTTCTGTTAAAAATCGCAGTTACATCATACACTACCCGCTTCTTTACCAGAAAGGGCTTTGCTTTAATTTGTACTACTGCTCCAGCATCTCCTATCGAAGTTTCTTCGGGTTCGCCCTGGAAATCGTGCCACTGCAGTTTGTAAAATTCATTCCACGAAATTGAATTCTGGGTCTCCCCAGCACCTTCATTGCTTTGACTAAAATTAGGGTGCGTATGTAATATCAGGATGATTGAAAGAAGTCGTATCATAGATGGCTATATGATCAATTACTTTCAAAACTGTGCCAGAATTTTGGTGATCGGAAACCGAGTGAGAAAGTTGTCTCTTAAAAGATTAAAGCAGCGTTCCAAAGGTATACAAGAAAGCAAAATGCCGGTTAGCATTCTCATACTAACCGGCAGGATTTTATGAAAAAATTAAATCGAGGCATGGAAAGCTTTCCGGCCTGAACTTAATTCTCTTTTTTAACCTCGTAAGCCATGACTTTGTTCTTAAAAAAAGTAGGAACCAGTAATAAATTTTTCTCTTTCACATATTCGATATCAGCGGCACTTAATGAATCTGCGCGTGTGTCGAGCACCATGGTTCCATTCCAATCGCTGTCCACATAATGGACCATTCCATTCCAGCTTGAAACCAGGTAGGCATCTTCTCCAATGGATTCAATACCGTCAGGGTTTTCAATGCTATCCGTACGCAGCGTTACTTCACGGCTGTCAGTATCAATAGAATTCAGACTTTTGCCATTCCATAATGCCATCAGGAATTTTCCGTCTTCAGCCAATAAACCATTTGGGCCATTAAGGTCCTTCATCCACGTTGATAATTTACCGTCTTCAATGGTGTAAATAGTTCCTCCGCTGGAATCGCTGATATACACTTTCCCCTTGCTGTCAATAGAGATATCATTCAAAAAAATCGCGCCCTTCACCGGATAAGTACGGGTTACCTTTCCTGTTTTTGTATCGATCTCATGAACTTTGTCGATATCGGCGACGTATAATTTTCCATTGGATATTCCCAGGCCCTTGGGTGCATCCAGCCCTTTCACCCATTGAACATCGGTGATCTTGCCTTCCAGAGAAACCTTGGAAATAAATCCATTGCCATCTTTACCGTCAGGGGCGCCATTGATGTTGGAAACATAAAGTACATCATTGTCTTTATCAAATAGCACAGATTCGCAAGTGGTTAAAAGGGTATCAGTTTCCCATTTCAACTGGAGCGTAACAGGCGGCTTTTTGGGTTCAACGGCTGCCGTTTCTTCTGCCGGTTTTGACTTTTCGCAGGCCGACGTTATCAGCGCTATTGCGGAAAGCATCATAAAAATTCGTTTCATAGTTTTTTTAAGGATTAAAAGGCAAATATAGGAAATAGATGATAAGGGTTTTTTTCGTCGTCGAGCAGCCTGCAAACCCTTCATGGTAAGCGCGTTCCATTCTTTAATGGCATAATGTTTTTAAGTGGTCTCTTAAAGTAAACCAAGGATGAAGCGAACCCTTTCCAAAAGACGAAAAACCGCCAGAGCCCTGCTCATCATTATTATCATACTGGTGGTAATACGGCTGGCTTTACCATACGTTGTCCTCCACTTTGCCAATAAAACATTGGCAGAAATGGATGGCTACCGTGGACATATACAAGATATTGATCTGGCCATCATTCGTGGTGCTTATAACATTGACAGCATATATCTTCACAAAGTAGACAGCATTTCGAAAAAAGAAACGCCCTTTCTGGCCGCATCATTAATAGACTTATCAGTTGAATGGCAGGCATTATTTAAAGGGTCTATTGTCGGAGAAATCATTTTGCATTCGCCTGTCGTTCGCTTTACGAAAGAAAAAGTAGAGCCTAAGGATATTCAAAAAGATTCGAGCACTTTCAGGCAAGTCCTGGATGAATTTATGCCCCTTAGCATAAACCGTCTTGAATTAAAGAATGGCGTGGTTCAATACGTGGATGAAACTTCCAAACCAACGGTAAATATTAAAATGACAGAGATGAATGTGATCGCTCTTAACCTGGCGAACAGTTATGATTCATCCGCGGTACTACCCGCCTCCGTTAAAGCCCAGGCGAAAATATATGAAGGCACACTGGATTTGAAAATGAAATTGAATCCCCTTAAAGAAGAACCTACGTTCGACCTCAATGCTGAATGGAAGAACACCAACCTGGTCAAACTAAATGATTTTCTCCAGGCATATGCCAAGATTGACGTGAATAAGGGAACTTTCGGGTTGTTCACCGAAGTAGCTGCGAAGGAAGGTCAGTTCGCGGGATACGTTAAACCCATGCTGGAAGATATTGATGTATTGGGAAAAGAAGACCGCAAGGATAACATCCTGCGAAAACTTTGGGAAGGTGTTGCAGGAACCGTTTCTGAAATCTTCGAAAACCAGCCTGAAAAAACGTTTGCAACAAAAATTCCCTTCAAAGGACGGATGGACAATCCGAGGGCCAACCTCTGGGAAGCCATCATTCAGATCTTACAAAATGCTTTTATCAGAGCTCTGCAACCCTCCATAGACCAGCAAATAAATCTCGCCACTATTGATAAACAACAGCAGGAGAAAAAGGGAGTGCTGGAGAAAATATTTGGTGGAAAAGAAAAGAAGGAGGAAACGAAAAAGGAGAAGAGGAAAAAGAGACAGCAGAAAAACGACGACAACAAAGTGGCGCGCAGGAAGAAAGATTAAGGGTTGGTATCCGCTGGCGGGGGTGTTTTCTCCGCCTTTCAAGCAAATTTGATTTGCTTTTCACTACCTTCCACACTGTAAAGAGTCAATAACACGCCCTTACTTTATGAAAGCGATCTATTTTCTCGCGACCCTTTTGATTTTTTCTGAAAGCGGTTTTGCGCAACACCCTCTTGTGGGAACCTGGGAAATGATTTCGGGTAAGGGCATCAATGTCGAGGGGGAGAAATTTTCGTTTGACCACCACCTCCGTTCGTGAAATAAAAATCATTACTGCCACGCATTACATGTTGATCGCCTGCGATGTTTCAGGCGATTCAATCTCCTTCAATCGAACTATGGCGGGTACGGTACGGCTGGATGGCGATCGTTATTTTGAAAACCCAATGCACGCTTCTGTTGAAATATTTCCCAATCTGAAGGTCGACTTCAAATGGAGGTTATCGGGAGGTAAATTTATTCAGTCGGGAACTGTTGTTCGTCCTGATGGCAAAACCATTGTGCTGGAAGAATTGGTTTTTCGGAAAGTTACTTCAGCGAAACCGCAATCAAAAAATCCGGCGATTGGAACATGGAATCAGATTTCTTCTTTCCACACCAGCGCATCCGATGGTAAAAAAATTTCCGACCTCAACCCAATGGATACCCGCTTCCTTATTACGCCCACGCACTGGATGCGGATGGATCTGAAAAACAAAAAGTTTGAAAGCGCGCGATATGGAACTTATTCCATAGAAGGTGATCAGATTCAAGGAAGTGTGGAATATGCATCTGTTCCTTTTAAAAAAGGAGATAAACATCTATTTACCCAAAAGACTCAGGGTGATCTGATGCATACCACAGACAAGGGGCAAACAACGGAAGGAAAGGATGTTTATGAGCGTACTTTCAAAAAAATCAATCAATAGAATCTTTTGAAAACCAATCATTTACATGAATATGAATGATCCACTATTTCAAAAAGGATGTAAGATTCACAGCTGAATACCACAGCATTATTGATGGAATTTTAGTAATTTATATACAATAGGCACACCTCTGAAATAAAACTTCGTCCATTTAAATTTTGCTGCTACCTGGCTTTGATGGGATCCGAATATTTTGTGATCATCAATTATTGAAGCATTTTTGCCTCCGGATAGTGCCTTTCACCAGACAATGGTTATTATTGAAAAGCTCATACAGGTCGTTCATTGGGTCAGGGGTTTTATCCGGGTAAAATTTCATTCTGAAAATGAAGACCTCCCCTACTACGTTACGATCCTCATATGTTTTATACTCTTCATTATCGGCTTAAATGGTTTTAT
>JAYSOP010000080.1:0-2739 GCA_043722905.1 Chryseolinea sp. | reverse complement strand
CCAGCTTGTTTAATAACCATGGAAACTACATCCCGTAAGGCTAACAAAAAAGAAGCCATTATCGCACCCGAAATGCGTATTCAAATCGCGTATATGGATTATTTGCTCACGCATGGTCAAAGGCCAGCGTCAGTATTTAAATTTTCAGTTGATCTGGGCATCAGGGAAGAGGACTTTTATAGCCATTTCGGATCATTTGATGGCCTGGAGAGACAGATATGGAAGAGTTTTATTGACAGAAGCCTTTTGCGCTTAAAGTCTGACGAATCCTATGCCGGGTTTTCAATACGCGAAAAGATACTTTCCTTTTATTATACTTTTTTTGAGGACATGAAAGCCAACCGGAGCTTCGTTCTACTCCAGCTCGACCGGCACAAGAAACTCGAATTGGTCCCGGAATTTTTGAAGGACTTTAAAAAAGCCTTTGAGGATTACATGGAAAGCCTGCTGACTTTGGGAAAAGGAAATGGCGAAATCGCCAAACGGCCTTTTATTGAGAGGGGATACCCTCAACTCTTCTGGATGCACATGGCCTTTTTGCTCATGTTCTGGAAAAATGACAACAGCGTGGGTTTTGAACAAACGGATGCGGCCATTGAAAAATCCGTCAACCTTGCCTTTGACCTGATTGGAAAAGGTACCGTGGATACCGCCTTTGATTTTGCAAAATTTTTATATCAATCCAAAACAAAATAACCCTGACAATCAACGAGGACACAGCATACAGAATGAAAGAATTCGAAAAAATCCCTATCACAAAGGTTCAGCGGGCCACAAAATTTATCACAACAGGAGCGAAGATTGGTAAAAACTATCTCAAGCACTATAGCAAAAAGCTCGTCAATCCAGACACTACCCGTGAACAACTTCATGAAGACAATGCCAATGACATTTACAATTCGCTTAGTGAACTGAAGGGAAGCGCATTGAAAGTAGCGCAGATGCTGAGCATGGATAAAAACCTGCTTCCGCAGGCATATCAGCAAAAGTTTGCTATGGCTCAGTATAGCGCTCCGCCGTTATCCTATCCGTTGGTAGTAAAAACCTTTCAAAAATATTTTGGCAAAGGGCCTGAACAAATTTTTGAAACTTTTAATCACAAAGCAAAGAATGCCGCTTCGATGGGGCAGGTCCATCAGGCGACACTTGGTGGTAAAACTTTTGCGGTGAAGATCCAGTATCCGGGAGTAGGGGATAGTGTTAAATCAGATCTTGCCATGGTGAAGCCGATTGCGCTATCCATGTTTAAGCTGAATGCCGTCGAATACGATGAGTTCATTCAGGAGGTGGAGATGCGCATGATGGAGGAAACCGATTACATACTGGAGCTTCAGCGTTCTATCGACATTTCAAATAGAACCAGTCACCTCCAGAACATTGTCTTTCCGAAGTACTACCCCGAATTGTCTTCGCCGAAGATCCTGGTCATGGATTGGATTGAAGGGAAGCCTTTGGGAGAAGTTATCGGTAAAATTCCTGCGGAAGCCGCTATGAAACTCGGTCAGGCCATGTGGGATTTTTATCATTTTCAAATGCACCAGATCAAAACCGTGCACGCGGATCCCCATCCGGGAAACTTTATCATTACCCCTGATTACAAGCTGGGTATAATTGATTTCGGTTGCGTAAAAGTTATCCCGGAAAGTTTTCATAAAACGTATTTCCGTTTAATGGACGCTGATCTATTGACCGATCATAAAAAGAGGGACGCCGTCTTCACAGAACTTCATTTTATATATCCGGATGATTCCGCCAGGGACAAGGCTTTCTTTACAGAGGTGTTTACCAAATTGATTGCTTTGCTGGCCAAGCCCTTTCTTTCAGACGAGTTTGACTTCGCTGATGATTCTTATTTCGAAGCCATGTATAATTTTGGGGAAGAGCTCTCCGACATGAAGGCCTTCCGCGAGTCCACCAGGCCGCGGGGTGTCCGCGATGCCATCTATCTGAACCGAACTTACTTTGGACTATACAACCTCCTGCATGATCTAAAAGCCAAAGTTAATATTACACATCGCGCATAGGCTGTGTGGATGATTCATGGACGAAGTGTGCTCATGAGAGTTTTCTTTTTAACCCCTTCCGGGCCCTTCCGGGGTTTGTTTGTGCTTTTTGATTGACCCCAGGTTTGCACCTGGAACTATTCTAATAAATACCTTCGGGATTTCTGTTGATACCTTCATGAAAAAGTAGTTAATCTGAAAAGCCTATGCCTTGTTGACAGTAAATGAATTTAATTTAACAGGGTAGAATTAATTTAAGGTTTTCGAATTCCGGCGTCTCCCGATACGGATCAGAATGTCAACGGTCTATTTTAATACCAGGCATCAGTTTTATATATCATAGACTTTAAAGGAAGAATCTTTGATACTTTGAGTTTTAAACTGTGGCCACATTCAGACGATTGGGGAACGTTGGTATTGAATTTTTGCTTTTATCTTTTTTGCAAACTTCAAGATTTTCAATAACTTAGCCCTGATTGGTTAATTTTTTAATTTAAATGTTATTTTATGCGTGCCATTTGGAAAGGACACATTCAATTTTCCCTTGTAACCATCCCTGTGCGGATCTATAATGCTATAGATTCCAGTGAGACCATTAGTTTTAACCTGCTCTCCAAGGAGGGCCATAATCCAGTCAGCTATGAAAAAAAGGATAAGGTGACAGGCCAAACCCTCAAAACCGAGGACATTGTAAAAGGCTATCAATATGAACCAGGGCAGTACGTGATCATTGAGG
>JAYSOP010000079.1:0-4203 GCA_043722905.1 Chryseolinea sp. | reverse complement strand
TCCGCTTTTGGGTCCTGGGATTTGCCACCATTTTGTGCAGCGCTTCCGACACCTGCTAATAAATTTTTGTAATCTTCACCCTGATTTCCGACAATGGCCAGAACATCATTTACCTGAACAGCCTGGCCTTCCTGCGCCCCAAGATAAAGTACAGTACCGTTATTAAAAGATTCATAATCCATCGTGGCCTTATCCGTTTCGATCTCGGCCATGAGTTCTCCGGATTTCACGGAATCTCCTACTTTTTTATGCCATTTAGCGATCACTCCTTCTGTCATGGTATCGCTCATCTTGGGCATTCGTACGATTTCTGCCATTGGTAAATTAAAGTTTAATGAATATTTCCGGGTCTGTGAGCCGCGCTGATCCACGCTCGGAATAAGCCTTCAAAAATAGGGTATTCAGGGGGATTTTCAAGGATTTTTTAACATCCTTGAGTTTTAGAAATTAAAGGTACCGATTAGCACTTCAAATTCTGTGGTGGATGGCGAAAGGCCTTTAGTAAACCTCACTCCAATATCGAATTGAGGCAAAAACCGCAAAATATTGATATCCAGTTTTGCCTCCACTCCTACCGACCTGTATTCCTGACTTGATTCAAACAAACGACTTTGCCCGAATCCATAATCAAAAAATAAATTCGCGCGCAGCCGCTGAAAATTCAGAAGCGGCCCGATTGAAACGTCCGGATACCAGAGGGGCAAAGTATAGTTTGCCGATAGCGAGAAAAAATCCTGGAATCTTGAAACGGATTGTCCACGCGGAACCGGCACCTGATTCCTGAAAACATAATTCTGAACATTCTGTTCAAACTTCGTATGCTGAAAGGCGCCATAAGCCCAAAAGGAATGGTGGCGAGTAAATCCTGGAAAGTACAGCGTACCCAAAGCAGAGGCCAGACGACCGTCAAAGTCTCCTCCAAAAGGCGTTTCAAAAGAGTTCAGCTCAAGCGTCTGGCCCCATTTGCTATTAATGTCCCTCCTGCTTTGTTTCAACAATCGGAAAGCGGAAAGGCTAAAATTATTATAGAGCAACTTTCCGTTGTCAACATAATCCCTGTAAAAAATTGCCCGCTGATCACCGCGGGGGATGACTCGCCCTCCTTTATCGATATTATTCTCAAAATCAGAAACCTGCGTCAGCCCCACTGAATTACCGATGGTCAAACTTCCATGGTATTTGGAGGATGTTGTTATCAGGGGTATACGCAACCCTGCCTGAACATTTTTTTCCTTCCATTTAAAAATAACGTCCCGTGTGACGGCTTTTATAGGATCCACAAGCGTATCATAAAACGTAGCTCCACCATCGACCACTGATCTGTTGGAAATGGATGCAGAAAAATCGATGATTGGATACCAACCCTGATAGCTGACTTGTCCACGCAAGGCAGAGGTACGTTCGTTGATATCAAAAACATAACCTACACTTATGGCCGTCGTACTCAGGATATCCCGTGAGGTGATGCCGACACTTGCCTCTGTTAAATCACTTTCTACGGTAGCCCCCCAGTTGTAAGGATTAATGATGCCGCTGATTTTTCTATACCGTCTACCTTGCAGTTTACTGTCAGGAACATCTTTAAATATGTCTGGCCGCCCTTCCTGTTCCACCAGGTGCTGGAAGTTTAAGCTCATCTTCCGCTCTGATGCAAACGGTTGCCAGGCCGCAGGGTTAAATGGAATACGCACCACATCAAGACCGTCTTTTGTCTGGTCATTATATAAGAGTGTTGTTCCATCCTTTGACAAAACCGGATTATATGCGCCCAGTCGACTACTGGTGATCTGAAAACGTTTTCCGGTATTCAGGTCTACAGCATGAATATTATCAATCCCGCTTTCAGGTGAATTAAATAAGAGATAGTGATCATACAGTACCGGATATCCAACATTTTCCTGGGTAACCGGTAGAACATCCTCTCCATTCCCGGAGGCCACATCAATGATGGTAATTGTTTTTCCATCCGCAACAGTTTTAATCACCGCGATCTTTTTCCCATCCTCTGACCAACGGGGCATGGAATAAAAATCATCTGCGGGGTTCTGAATTTCCTTTATGACAGAACCGGCTTCTGTATCAAGAATAACAAGTTTTGTTTTATACTGAAGGTCAGTTTGTATGGCAGCAATTTTATCACCCTCAGGCGATATTGCAGCGCTTCCATAACGACCGTGCTTCGAACCGATGCGTTTTTTCTTGCCCGTAGACAGATTAAACGTCTTAATCAGGGAATAATTTCTGACACGCCACCTTGGATCAAAGCCATATTCATTCCACACAACTACATTTTTTTCAGCAGACAACATGCCTGAATCATTTATCAGCCCTGGAGTGAACACTTTTTCCTGGTCATCCTTCAGCAATACAAATTGTTCAATATCCCCTATGCCTTTCTTCATTACAAGGACACTGCCATCTGCGAGGATTTGTGGATAAAGGTAATCTGTATAAGCGTGATTGGGCCGACTATTAACTTTTACAAAAGGTGTTAATGATATCCCATCCATTTCTTTTCGCCACGCTGTGGTCATTTGATCTGCCATCTCATTATACAGATCCCTGACATACAAACCGGTTTCTTTTTTGATGGCATTGGAAAATGCAAAAGGGATAAAAGGCACATTCCATGATCGCGCTGTAATTTTACCCCAAACTTCGGGATCATTTGTCTTTTTACGCAAGTAGCTCACCATATAATAACCCAGCACATAATGATCAGGAATATTATGTTTATAGGATCTCAGCGATTGCTTGTGATAATTGAATTTTCTTCCCTCAAGCAAATTCGTTTTCATCAACAAGCCGAAGTTTGGGATTTTACCTCGGCCACTGGGGGTAAATGCAGTTTCGGTGACCACTGCATCGCCTTCCCAAAACCACGAAGGGGCGGCAACCTGTGCCATACCCGCAAGCGAAATAGACCCGAATAAATAATAAATTAAACGGTTAAAGCCTCTGGTGGCATGTTGATATTGCACGATGTGCCTGTACTCATGGGCGGTAAGCAGATCCAGCCAGTCATTTGTTCCAATAAAATTATAATCCTGGGTGGGCATTCCGTAAAACTCTGACCTTCTTGGGAGAATGGATACAAAGCCATTGGAGAACGCCGACTGATTCTGTAGAATCACCGTAATCTTTCGCGGTACAGATCCCAATGATTTTGCTTCTGCTTCACGGATATGTTCCAATGAGTTAGCCACCCTTTGCGCCTGCATCTCAAAACCCGGAGAATAGAGTACCTTAAAGTGTGGGGTATTCACCTGACGCCATCGGATGGAAGGTGGATTATTATCTAAAACAATTTGAGATCGGGAAGAAAGGGAAATGAAAAACAGAAAGACCAAAAATAGCAAATTCCTCATGCCGGTAATTTTAGCAGCGAGACCGGCTTTAGTGCCGGCCTTGTTCGACGGCTAAAATAGAGGAATTTTTTTGATGAAGCATAGAGTAACGATTAGCTTCATACGGCCGTTCAATACTCTTTCTATGATTACGGGTTTGTGAGGTCTGTTACTCTTCAATATAAACTTCCTTATCCTGGACTGCACTTACCTGAAAAAAGCCCAGCGCTCCGTTGGTTAAATTTGATCGTGGAGAAGACGGGATGGATCCAAACATTCCTCCTGAATCATTGTTGAGTATGGTTAACATGTCGCTGTAAAATACATATCCGTTTCTTGTGAGGCTGTAAATTTCAAGACGCGCTTTATCATTCAGTGCATAGTAGATCGGTGAAGGTACACCGTCGATTTTTTCAGCCAGGAGTTCGTCGTCGCTGAAATAAATATCTGTTGGACTATAAGTTTTTAAGGAATCATTTCTGTAGAATTTGAAAAGGTAGAAATTTTCCTGATCCTGGGGTTCCCGGGCAAACATCAGAATCTCGTAGAATTTATCAAAGTCTTTTGGCTCCCTGGCCTCATCCTCATTAATCCTGAATTTTAAAGAGTCGATGGGTATGACCGCCTGCAACTGATCTGAGCCTTCATACATTTCACCATCAATCTGCACGTGAAGGGTATAGGTCTTTCCAATTTCTCCGGCAAAGCTGGCTACCGGAACATAAATTCCACTAGAGTCTGCGTGATTTCGGGGATTGTGCACAAATGAAATAAATTGACCTGTGTTATCCGATATCTGAACCATGGCATCCTCAACACGGGGGCTTTTACCAGAGCCATAGAAATCGGTGGATCG
>JAYSOP010000078.1:0-3152 GCA_043722905.1 Chryseolinea sp. | reverse complement strand
TATGCGACGAAGGCCAATCAACTCAGCTTTGCGCGCCTTCCGGAACCGGTTACAAATATTTATGGAGCAATGGTGCAACAACGCGTTGCATTATGGTTACGGGTCCCGGAACATATTCAGTGACCGTGAACAAAAACGGATACTCCAGCACTTGCAGTAAATCTGTGACAGTGGCTCCGCTTGCCTGCAGCATCACAGGAAGCAGCACCATTTGTGAGGGAACTTCTACATCCCTCTGCGGACCTTCCGGAACCGGTTACAAATATTTATGGAGCAATGGTGCAACATCCCGTTGCATTGCTGTTGCCTCTGGCGGGACTTATACGCTTAAATTAACCAAAGACGAATGCACGAGTACTTGCAGTAAAACGGTTAGCCTTTCTACCCCTTCCTGCACCATCAACGGAACCAGCACCATCGGAGGAAACAGCACGATATGCGAGGGAGAAACAGCCGAGCTTTGTGCACCTTATGGCTACGGGTACACCTATCTATGGAGCACGGGTGAAACATCACGTTGCATCTCGGTTACCACGGCGGGTACAGTTTCTTTAGATGTGACTAAAAACGGATGCACAAACACTTGCAGCCGAGCAGTAATCGTGAACCCGAATCCAGTATGTAGTATTACAGGTAACTTTTATCCTATGAAGGGGCAACCCACCACATTGTGTGCGGCATCAGGTATGACCTCTTATAAATGGAGCACAGGTGAAACAACACGTTGCATTACGGTGTACTGCTCAGGAGCCTATACTGTGGTATCCGAATTAAACGGTTGCGTAAGCTCATGTAGTGCAGATGTTACCTCTTCCTGTTCCTCACAGTTTACATCATCCAGCACGGCAAGAACTGGAGGGAAGGCTGAGTTGGATATTAAAGTAAACGCTTATCCCAATCCGTTTTATTCTTCAGCGATTATTGAAATTCAAAACACTGAATTCAATTCGCACATTCTGGTTGAGTTATATAATACAAGGGAGCATAAAATAAGCACGCTGTTTGATAGTGATGTGAAAGCCGGTGGCTTATACAAGGTCGAATTGAACGCTGCCAGTCTTCCGCCAGGTATTTATATTTACCGAATCACAAACGGTTATCAGGTAATTAATAGAAAACTATTATTAAAACGATAGTTTACGTTATGAATAATGGAAAACTGCCTTCAGCAATGAGGGCAGTTTTTTTTTGCCGGAGCCAACAGATATAGGCCGCAGAATTCGTGAAATTTTGTAACTGTGTGCCTTGATGAAAATAAAAAAGCCTTTAAATCGTAAGATGTAAAGGCCGATAAGTTTCGATGAGAACCCCAGAGTTTGTTTAAAAACTGTGTTGGCCCTTGCCCGACGAAGCCCGTTAATCAAATTTTCATTTGAGAACAGGCCTCGTTGGCGAAGCCCGCCGTCGCTCCCTGACGGAGCTTCGGCGGTCGCAGTCGGGGTGAGAAGATTCGAACTTCCGACCCCCACGTCCCTAACGTGGTGCGCTAACCGGGCTGCGCTACACCCCGAATCCGGTCATTTTTTCAGTTAAAAACTGAAAAAGGTGCGCAAATATAATTTTTTTCCCATAACTACGTGCACTAATTTATGGGCGGTCGATGAAAGTGTGTTGCTAAAGAAATGAAAAACCGCTGAATGGTAGAAGTGTTTTCCGAATTTCTCTGGTATCGCCAGGAACCTTAATAGTTGAAATAGGCCCAGAGCATTAGCCGGTTGTTCACCAACGATTCCGCTGTTGTGCAAGGTCATCCTTGAAAGTACAGTAGCGAGCGTATATCAGCCAAACCACAGCATGCGGAAATACTTGCTCGAATGATAAGGAATAAAGAATCTCCAGAACTCTTTTTCATCGATAACATTAAGGCTGTGTAATCTTGCAATATTTATGAAAGGCCTATAAAGCAGATGATGGACAAATACATAGACCAAAAACCAAATGACACCGTAAAATGTGACCAAGATAAACGCTATTCCTAAGGGCACAACCACCATGAGTATCCTGTATAAAATCCGATTAGCCTGTTTGCTTGACATACTGCAGAAATTTAGTACTTCAAAATAGTAATAAATCCATTATATCCCACCACTATCAGGAGTTTTTATCACCTCCACCGGATTTTTTCGCCCGGCCATGATCGCGGAGCGACCCGCGGAAAGAATGACCAGAAAAAATGTTAACCATCATCACACCGAGAAATAATAAACATGGCAAGGATATAAGCGTCATTAACCCTCCCTGTCGAAATTCGCCGTCATGCGCTTCAATTAATCACATCGGTATTTTTTAAATTATTCCGTTAGGTTATTAGAATATCTTTTTCGATCGGATGAATGATCATACGCTATTGGGAGGATGAACTGAAGCTTTTTGTGTTAGCGTGATTAATAGCGTTAAAAAATACTTACCCTATTTCTTTGACTTGCAAGATTTGCAAATGGAATGAACAAGTACCCAGATGACGTAGTGACAATTGACCGAATCACTGCTCTTCATATACTTTCCGATTTTTATTGGACCAGGATTACATTTCGGGAAGATTGATTAACACCACCAGAATAACTTATTCAAGTTAAATTTATGGGTTTTTATTTAATATTTGTTTAAATAGTGGAAATGCGCAATCAATTCTCCCTTTTGCTAGCCGATGACGATAAAGACGACGGTTTTTTCTTTAGTAGGGCATTACAGGCCATACCCATTTCGACTGAGCTGACCATTGTCGATGATGGAGAAAAACTCATGCGCTATTTATCCAAAAATGTGAAACAACTTCCTGATGTCCTTTTTCTCGATTTGAATATGCCACGTAAAAATGGCAGCGAGTGCCTGATAGAAATAAAAAAAGACAAAATATTAAAAGAACTTCCCGTTGTCATTTACTCCACCGCCCTCCATGAAGACCTGGCCGACCTGCTTTACAATAATGGGGCGCACTACTATATACGCAAGGGAAGCCTTGAAGAACTTGAGGAAAATATTCGCTTTGTTCTCACCTTAATGGTAGAAAAAAAATTCAAATATCCTTCGAGAGAGCAATTTACGCCTGGTTTTCGAAAGTAGTTTTTATTTGGTCCCGGTCATAAAGTGCCCTTTTTCAAAATAAAAAAATAGGTGTTGTTACTCGCTCAACACATCCACTTTTAATTTGT
>JAYSOP010000077.1:0-2820 GCA_043722905.1 Chryseolinea sp. | reverse complement strand
GGCGTGGGCGTAGCGTTGCTAAGGGGAACCATTACAGCTAAAGACAGCCTGATATTGAAAAATGGCTTGGTACGTTTACTGGATCCGAAGGATACAGTTTCTTTAAAATCCGGTGCACGACTCGTCGCCGGAGAAACGGCTTACATAGAGGGGGGGTTCATTGCCAGGGCCGGCAAAGGCGACATGCTTTTTCCCTTTGGAAAAGATGGACTTTACCTACCGATGAAGATCTACAAAGTTCAGGCGCAAAAAGTAACGGCCTCCGTAACCAATGCGCCTCCAGCACACACAGCAGGACCCGGAGTTGATGCCCTGATCGGTTTTCCCTATGCGTGGAAAGTTACTGAGAAAGTATCAGCAGATACGGCAGGTTATGTAGAGATCAATTATCCCAATAGCCTTCCCGTTATATCAAACCCGATCGTGGTAAGGGAAATTACAGGATCTGAATACGCCAGTATGGGCGCGAGGCTTATTGAGGATTCCGGAACCCGCATCACTGTAAAAAGCTACTCGCGCAGGTTGAATGGCTTATATACGGTGGCGCAGGGTTTCCCGTCAGATCCGGTAACAGATTCACTAGCCTTGGTAGCCCTTTTCAATACAACAGGAGGTCCTTTATGGATTAATAATTCAGACTGGCTTACAGGCCCTATCGATACCTGGGATGGTATAACAGTTAATGGTCAGAGCATTACGGGCGTTGACCTGTCAAACAACAACCTCACAGGACCCCTAGCCGATCAGTTAGTCGATATCCTTTCCCTGCAAACAGTTAACCTTTCGGGAAATAAACTCAGCAGCCTCCCGGATTTTACACTCAATCCGAAAATTAGTTCGCTGAACGTCATGGATAACAATCTGGATTTTGCCTCGCTTGAACCAAACGCGTCGATTACCGGATTAAACTATATCATTCAGGGGAAAATTGGCGCCCCGGTGAATACCGCAATTCAGGTAGGCTCCCCGTTCGAATTTTCCGTTCCTGCCGGAGGGCAAAGCAGCCAATTTACCTGGAAACGCAATGGAGAAACCGTGGCACAGGGACCCAATGCCACTTATATCTTGCCAGCAATTTCCCGTGCCAACATGGGTACCTATTCCGCAGAGGTGACCAATCTAAATCTGCCAGGTTTAACATTGAAATCCGAAGCTCAAAATGTTTTAGCCTATGCCAATGTAAGCGGTATACTATATGCCGATACGAATGTTCCTGCGCAGGAAGGGGAATTAATACTTTTTAAAGTTCAACCCGGTGCTTTTAAACCGATAGCCTCAGTAGCGGTTCAAAATGACGGAACTTATCAGTTCGAAAAAGTGATTCTGGATGACTACCAGGTCCGTGGTTTCGCCGATACTATAACCTATGAACGGGTATTACCCACCTATTTTGACAATACCATCTTTTGGGAAGAGGCCGACACGCTGTTTCTTGAAAATAATATAAACGATCTGGATATTGTTTCTCAGCTCGAACCAGGCCCTCCCTCTGGCCGTGGTTCCATCAGCGGATACTTGCAGGAAGATGATGGGACAGGACGAATTCATGATCCCGAAAAAAATAAACGTATTTCCAATGCCGGCGTTGCTGCCCGACGCGTCGAACGAACAGGTCGTAACAAAGAAGAGATCCTCACCCTGGTAGCTTACGTTTTCACCAATGAAGATGGAGAATTCATCTTGCCGAATTTGCCCATCGGTGAATACCGAATTAATTTTCAGTATCCCGGTTATCCTATGGATGAAACATCTTTTACAACCATCTTAATCGGGACGGCCTTTGATTCTCAGGTAATCGTGGAAGCCAATGTCATTAACGATAAAATTAATGTCCGGAAACTCGTTATTACCGGTCTATACGAGTCCGAATACTACCACGCAGAAGTTTATCCTAATCCTGCCGTAGATCATATTGATTTTAGATTTGGCGCAAACGTAAGTGGAAGAGTAATTACCTTGTCTGATATGAATGGAAGGACCATACAATCAGTACGCGCGGACCTGCAAGAAGTCAGTGTCAATGTGAAACCCTTCCGCAAAGGTCTGTACATTCTGCGGATAAAAGAAAATGGGGTTGAGGTAAAGACATTAAAAGTAAGTATAGAGTAATATATTCAAACACTGGCGGTAGTCTCGGCTCACACCTATTACATAAAATATGAAACCTAACCTCTACAACAAATCATTTTTAGGAATGGCGTTCCTGCAATCAATTACCGTCATAGCCATCTTATTCGGTTGTGGCGGAGATCCTGAACCCACCCTGACAGAAATTGAAAAAGTCACGAACCTTCTAACGGCTAACGGCGGGAATTGGGAACCGGCATCATCATCAGGTGTGACCATTGATGGTGTAGATGTAACAACCGATCTATTTCCATCATTCACCATAACATTTCTTGGCAATACCCTTACCACCACGGGCACCTCTCCTGTCTGGCTTCGGCAGGACACCTGGCGCTTCAAAGACCAAACGGCGAAGGTGATCATACGGGGACAGGATAACAAAGAAGTTACCATTACTGAAATCTCGGCTACTCAATTGAAACTCACTTTAGAATGGGAGCAAACTACCACTGACGGTGGGCGTCAGTATTCTCTTAAAGGCAAACATGAATTTGTATTAATAAAGTAGAATAAGTAAAGCGCTACTGCCATACGTCAGGGAAAATAGTCCCAGATACAATCATCAGGACAGCATGCATCGCAATGTTGGAAACTTGAAACTTTAAATGAAACGTATTAGCTTTTTTATTTTTTATGCGGGCTCAATATTTCAGACGTGGTCTCAACCACTGCCTTCGCTATATGAAACGCTCG
>JAYSOP010000076.1:0-2616 GCA_043722905.1 Chryseolinea sp. | reverse complement strand
GATTTCGAAAAAAAATGTTTTTCAGCGATGTATCTGATATTGGCAGCCTCCTGGGCTGGTGACGGAAAAAACGTCAGAAGATCCTTAATTTTTGTTTGGCAGGCAGTTAAAATAAATCCTCCCGTTATATTGTATGTAGTGAAGAGGTTGTTCAACAGATGGCTTTTGAATTGAGACTATTACCGCGATACCTGAAAAACCTGGGTATTTTTAGAGGATTGAGCGCGTATTGTAAGGTGGAATTTTTTGGTATGAAGAAATTCAAACTCCATGGCTATGCGCATTATTTTTTTCTTCGCCCATACACCACGGACAAAAAGGTCTTCAGGGAAATTTTTCTTTTGAGGGCGTATGCATTTAATTTAAACTTTGTCCCCCGGGTAATAATAGATGCAGGTGCGAATATCGGATTATCATCCGTTTTCTTTGCGAAGCGTTTTCCTGACGCGATGATTTATTCCATTGAGCCTGAAAGCCGTAACTTTGAATGTTTGGTAAATAATACTTTGGGTTATGACAACATCAAAAGGGTCCAAACAGCTTTATGGAACCGTGACGCAATGTTAAAAATCAGCGATAAGAACGAAACACAATGGGCTTTTTCAGTGCAGGAGTGCAATAAAAATGATCCCGAATCTTTTCCAGGAATATCTTTGACATCCTTCATGCAAAATGAGCAGATAGCGGAAATAGATGTACTGAAAATCGATATAGAAGGAGCGGAGCAGGAAGTTTTCTCTGAAAGCTACGACTACTGGGTTAAACGGACAAAGGTGATTGTTATCGAACTGCATGATTGGCTCAGGGCTGGATGTTCGTCCGTTTTTTTTAAAGCCATTTCCCGATATAAAATAAAAACAACGATTCACGAGGGAATGTTGATAATTGAACTTTTACCTTGAAATATGTGCGGTATTTCCGGAATAGTTTCTGAAAACGAAATCCATCATTCTGATATAATCAGAATGACATCTTCTCTTGCGCATAGGGGACCCGATGCTCAGGATTTTTACATGAATGAAAGCCGCCGTGTTGCTTTAGGACATAGACGCTTAAGCGTTATCGACGTATCCGTTGTCGCTAATCAGCCTATGGTATCTCCAGACGGCAGATTTGTAATCGTCTTTAACGGTGAAATTTATAATTACCGCTCCCTGAGAAAAGAAATTTTAATCACGAATCCGGGAATTACGTTTAAAACACATTCTGATACCGAAGTTATCATCCATGGTTTTGCGGAATGGGGACACAACCTTTGCAGAAAGCTCGAAGGCATGTTTGCGCTTGTGATTTATGACCAACTTCAAAATCAACTTTTTATATGCAGAGACAGGGTGGGTAAGAAACCCTTATTCTATCATTTAAGTGACACCCATTTTCTTTTCGGATCTGAAATTAAGTCTTTACTGACGCATCCTGTAATGAAGGATAAAAGATCCATAAATAACGATGCGATCAACTCATTTCTTCACATTGGTTATATACCCGAACCCGACACTGCTTATATCCATATAAAAAAATTCCCCGCCGGGAATTATGCCTATTTAAAACCAGGTCTTTTGCTGAGTATCACCCCCTATTCCAATCTGACTGAATATGTTGCTGAACCCAGGGTTTGGAAAAAAAATGATGCCATTACGGAGTTGAAAGCCACTTTGTCTGGCGCAGTTGAGAAAAGATTAATCAGTGATGTTCCATTGGGCGCTTTTTTAAGTGGAGGTACGGATTCATCTCTTGTAGTAGCGTTGGCCTCCCGAATTAAAAATGAGCCGTTGAAAACTTTCAGTATAGGTTTTCTTGAGGATAAATTTGATGAAAGCGCCTTTGCCAGAAAAGTCTCCAAACAACTCAAGACCGATCATCATGAGTATATTCTTGCTGAACAGGAAGCAGTAAATATGCTTGAAAATCATTTCGACCTTTTTGATGAACCCTTTGCGGATACCTCTGCAATCCCCATGATGTTGGTCTCAAAGCTTGCCCGAAAAGAAGTTACGGTGTCCCTTACAGGTGACGGGGGAGATGAACTTTTCCTCGGCTATGGATCATATGACTGGGCAAATCTGCTGGATGGCTTTTGGCTTCGGGCCATTCAGTCACCACTCTCATTTTTGCTTCGAAAATTTGGGAACGACCGGTGGAAAAGAATTTCCTTTCTTCTACAGAATGTGAATCCGGATGAACTCAGGAGTCATATCTTTTCGCAGGAGCAATATTTTTTTACAAGGAAGGAAGTCGTTGACATGTCTGCCCAATCACAGCCTCAATTTCAAAACTTAAATTATCAGGAGGTAATAGCCCCCTATCTCAATGCTGGCGAAAAGCAGGCTTTATTTGACATCCAGTATTATTTAAAGGATGATTTACTGGTTAAGGTGGATCGTGCCTCCATGCATTATGGGCTGGAATGCCGTTGCCCTTTTTTAGACGCCGACGTGATAGCGTTGGGGCTAAGTTTACCTTATCAGTTCAAAAAAAATGGCCGCGAGCGAAAATGGATCCTCAAGGAAATTTTGAGGGAATATCTTCCTGACGATTTGATTTATCGCCCTAAACAAGGATTTAGCATTCCTTTAGCACAATGGCTGAAACATGAGCTTGCGTATTTAACTGAAA
>JAYSOP010000075.1:0-2904 GCA_043722905.1 Chryseolinea sp. | reverse complement strand
ACTGACGAGTGAATATATTCCCACCGGCGACCAGCCACAGGCTATCAGGCAGCTTGTGAAGGGTTTAAATGAAGGTGAGGCCCATCAAACACTTTTGGGCGTGACAGGATCCGGTAAGACATTTACCATCGCCAACGTCATTTCTGAGTGCTCACGCCCTACCCTGGTGCTTAGCCACAATAAAACGTTGGCTGCTCAGCTGTACGGTGAATTCAAACAGTTCTTTCCTGAAAATTCGGTTGAATACTTCATTTCCTACTATGATTATTATCAACCCGAAGCCTACATCCCCTCTTCTAATCTTTATATCGAAAAAGATCTTTCTATCAACGAGGAGATTGAAAAATTGCGATTGAGCGCAACGTCTGCCCTATTGACCGGGCGGCGGGATGTTATTGTTGTCGCCTCCGTATCGTGCATCTATGGTATTGGAAATCCGGATGAATTTGCCAAGAATGTTATTAAACTGAAAGTGGGAGAATTGATCGCCAGAAACCGGTTGCTTTTCGGTCTTGTGGATATCCTCTATAACCGGACGGAGGTTGAATTTAAGCGCGGCACCTTCCGTGTAAAAGGAGATACGGTGGATGTGTTTCTCGCTTACGCGGATTATGCGATCCGTATCTACTTCTTCGGAGATGAGATCGAATCCATTCAGCGCATTGATCCCCAAAGCGGGAAAAAGATCTCGGATGAAACACTGGTTACCATATTCCCGGCGAATCTGTTTGTAACAGGAAAAGATTCCCTGCAGGTAGCGATGAAAGAAATCCAACATGATATGGTCACCCAGGTATCTATGTTCGAATCAGAGTTGCGCCACCTGGAAGCTAAACGCTTGAAAGAACGCACCGAGTTTGACCTTGAAATGATGCGTGAATTGGGGTACTGCTCCGGCGTTGAAAATTACTCCCGTTACTTTGATCGACGAAAACCCGGCGCACGCCCTTTCTGTTTGCTGGATTATTTTCCTGACGACTACCTGATCGTTGTCGACGAAAGCCACGTAACCATCCCGCAAGTCCGCGCCATGTGGGGAGGAGACAGGTCCCGCAAAGTAAATCTGGTGGATTTCGGTTTTCGCTTACCCTCTGCGTTGGATAACCGCCCCCTGACCTTTAATGAATTTGAAACCATGATTCATCAGGCTATTTATGTGAGCGCGACACCCAGTGAATATGAGTTAAGGAAATCGGAGGGTGTAGTGGTGGAGCAGATCATACGCCCCACCGGCCTGCTCGATCCTGAAATAGATGTGAGGCCCAGCCGCAATCAAATTGATGATCTGTTGGAAGAAATTGATGAACGTGCGAAGAAAAAAGAGCGCGTACTGGTAACCACTCTGACCAAACGTATGGCCGAAGAGTTGACCAAATTTATGGATCGCGCAGGGGTAAAATGCCGGTACATACATTCAGAGGTGCCGACCCTCGAAAGGGTTGAAATTCTCCGTGAGCTGCGATTGGGGGTGTATGATGTTTTGGTGGGGGTGAATCTCCTTCGCGAAGGATTGGACTTACCCGAAGTCTCATTGGTGGCCATCCTCGATGCCGACAAAGAAGGCTTTTTAAGAAATCAGCGATCACTGGTTCAGACGATCGGCAGAGCTGCGCGCAATGTAAATGGAAGGGTGATCATGTATGCCGATAACATCACAGACTCCATGCAACAGGCCATTGATGAGACCGACCGCAGACGCAAGATCCAGTTTGATTATAACCTGAAACATGGCATTGAACCCAAAACCGTTATTAAGTCCATGCAGTCCATACTTGGCCAGACGAAAGTAGCGGACTCAAAAAAGGACACAAAAAAATATTATGTAGAGAACGAAGAAGCCTCCCTGGCGGCAGATCCCGTAGTGGCTTACCTCAGCAAGGAAGATCTTCTGAAAATGGCTGAGCGCACCCGTAAATCCATGGAAAAAGCAGCGAAGGAACTCGAATTTATGGAAGCTGCTAAACTGCGGGATGAATACCTGGCCCTTCAGAAAATGATCGCAGAGAGAAAAAATTAAGTTTTCTTTGATAGCGGGGTATAATTTTTTACCTGTCCGCCCAGAGGTTTTTCAACTATGTTCATAAAATCCTTTGCACTATCTGGTTTGATTTTTTTTATGCCTTGCATTTCTGTTGCACAGAAAGCGCATTATTTTCTTTTCGGCGCAAATGCTGATCTTATCAAAACGGATAATGATGGCTTTTTTAAAAAAGCCCAGGGCGGCTTGGAAGCCAATTATTATATCAGCCGAAAGTTTACAAGCACCACGGGTGTTGAGTGGTGGACAGACGAAAAATTAAGCTGGGTACTCGGGGCCCGGTGGTACCCCATCGACGATGCATTTTTCAGAATAAGGGGGTTGTTGGGTGAACAGGATATCGCTATTGGCGGAGGGTGGGCAAAACCGTTGCGCGCTAACTTGCGCGTAGAAGCCATGGCAGATATTTATTTTTCGGGTCATATTTCCATCCGCGCCGGCGTTGCGTACGCCATCCGGAAAAGTCAGCAAGAGTAATTTTCGATTATTTTTGAAAAGGGAAATTTTGAAAGGAAAATGTTGTGTAAGGTTCAGGTAATTTTCACCCGCTGATTCCCATTTATTTCTCACTTAAAATGCGTATCTTATTAAGTGACTTTTTTTGGCCGGATTTCTTCCGCGCCTGAAAAATTTAAATACAGGTTACTGGACGAAAGTTCATCTCAGAATAGAAACAATAAAATGGCGCCACAACCTTATGGTATGGCGCCATTATACATTATCGCATTTGAATGCGTTTGATTATTTCGCGGAGGAAAGTCTTTTACCTACTTCATCCCAGTTCACTACATTCCAGAATGCATTAATATAATCGGGTCTGCGATTTTGATAGTTGAGGTAATAAGCATGTTCCCAAACATCCAGCC
>JAYSOP010000074.1:0-3338 GCA_043722905.1 Chryseolinea sp. | reverse complement strand
ATTCCGATGTTTTCTCGCGGATGAATGTGTGAATCAGTTTACTCAAAGGATGCGTAGAATAGCCGGTGAGTAATTTTATTCTACCCATTTCATTGGTCGAAAATTCTCCGTTACATTTTATTTCAGGTGCATGGCCATGGGTCACCGTCCCGGTTTTATCAAAAACAACTGCATTTATCGCTGCCATCCGCTCAATCACATCGGCATTTTTTAAATATAGATGGTGCTTACCAAAAACCCTGAGCATGCTGCCAAAAGTAAAAGGAGCTGCTAATGCGAGAGCGCAGGGGCATGCTACCATCAGTACCGCAGTCAGGACAAGCCAGGTCCTGGCAGGATCTGCATGTTGCCAGTAAAGGGCTGTGAGAAGAGCAATTCCCAATATGGCCCAGGTAAATTTTTGTGCAACACGGTCAATTATCTTATGAAATTTACTCTCTTCGATTTTTTTGAATGCATCATTATTCCACAAACTGGTTAAGTGACTTTGGGAAGTTTTTTTCTCCACAACAAGTATCACAGGAGTACCGATTAATCTGCCACCTGCGTATATAGACTCACCTTGTTTGACTTTTACTGGTTTGGATTCACCAGTGACAAAACTATAGTCGATGTACGCGAATGGGTCCAGCAAAGTGCTATCCGCTGGAATGATTTCCATATTTCTGATCATGATCCTGTCATTTCTTTCCAATTTGTAAATCACTATAGGTGCCCAAACATTCTGAGTCAGTTTGTTTACAGCAAGCGGAAAGTAGGCGGTAAAGTCGCGGTTGAAAGCGAGGCTTTCGTAGGTTTTACTTTGAAACCAGCGTCCAATCAACAAGAAGAACACCAATCCTGTAAAGGAATCCAGATATCCCGGACCAGTAGCCGTCGCGATATCGTACACGCTGCGTATGAAAAGGACGAGCAATCCGGCCGCAATCGGAACATCAATGTTGATTTGCCTTTGGCGGAAACATTTCGCGGCAGAATTAAAATAATCCCAACCGCTGTAAAATAATACCGGGATGGAAAGGCCTACATTTAGCCAGGAAAAAATCCGCATGAGCGCTTTTTCTGACTGATCAATCCCGAGATACTCCGGAAAACTGAACAACATCACGTTACTAAAACAAAAGGCAGCCACGCCGACTTTTAAGACCAGTGACGAGACAACTTGTGGTTTACCAGTTGCATCACTATCCAGATTAATTTTTGGACTATATCCAAGACTACAGAGTAATTTTGCTAAAACGCTTAGCTTAACCTTTGAAGGGTTGAAGTCAATCGATACTGATTTTTTTGGAAAGTTTACTTCCGTACGCAGGATACCGCTATGAATTTTGTGCAGGTTTTCCAGTAACCAGATACAGGAAACACAATGAATGGAGGGTACAAAGAACTTCACTTTCGCGAAGGAGTCAGAATCAAAATCAACTAATTTTCCCCTGACATCTTTTTCATCTAAATACTGAAAAGTTTCCTCATTGACCACTTTCAGTTGCAGACCTGGATTCTTGTCAAGATCATAATACTCACAAAGATCGTTTGCGCTGAGTATTTCATACACTGTTTTGCATCCGTAGCAGCAAAACGTTTTTTCGTCGATCCAGAGAGTCTCCTCACATGTTTGGGAACAATGATAGCATTTCAGCTCTTTTTCGATATCAATTTCGACCATAAGAATTCAATCTGTATCCAGTTATTTCAAGGCTCTCATTGAAAAGGTCCACACTGGATAATTAACGTGATTGACCACATCTTCTGTTACACTGCCAGCGAGCACGTGCGCGAAACCGGTCCTTCCATGGGTTCCCATGGCAATGAGATCTCCATTAATTTCATTTGTAAATTCCAGAATTCCTGCCTCCTCATTGGTGTAGCTGAAAATATTAATGGTATAGTCTTTTAACATATAATGTGAAGCAAACGCTGTGAGTTCTCGTCGTATTTCAGGATCTGGTTTAAAGATGACCGGTGTATTAATCCAGATGATATGAAGTTTTGCTTTGAAAAAATCCTGTAACGCTTTTATTTTCATCACGAGCACTTCATGCTTGGCAGCATCCATCGCGTGCGGGAAAACAATATTCTTAATAGTCGTGGCCTTTACATATTCCTTCAATGCAATTACAGGCACGGGTGACCTGCGAACTACTTTTTCGGTATTGGATCCAATCAATATTTCACGCCATCCCCCTACACCTTTTGTGCCCATGATAACAAGGTCGATATTCTGACTTTCGATACAATCCATAATTGTCGTGTGTATCGGTCCGAAAATCAGCTTGGTAGTTACTATTTTGCTACCGGGAGCATATTCTTGAATGATATCATTGAATTTCAGGTCGGTCTTGATTTTTAATTCATCCAAAAAACCTTTTTCAAAAGCCAATACCGGCATCAACAAAGGATCGTGCATAACCGGCAGTTCAATTACATGCAGTAACTGAATGGTGCCTCTGGATTGAGAAGCAATATCCAGGGCAAACCGGAACGCATTGATACTTTGATCAGAAAAATCAAAGGGAACAAGTAACTTTTTCATCGTTGGAAATT
Organism: Chryseolinea sp.; assembly: GCA_043722905.1. Lineage (GTDB taxonomy): Bacteria > Bacteroidota > Bacteroidia > Cytophagales > Cyclobacteriaceae > Chryseosolibacter. Next base: position 794 of record JAYSOP010000074.1, on the reverse strand, counting down.
ATCGTGATTCAAATGTAGGTGAGACCCAATTTAATCAATTTGAGGATGGTCATTTAAAAAGATGATTTTTGTCAGGATCTGGTCTATTTATTTTCCCATCTTGCCAAAATGGATGTATCAGTAAAATTTTTGGGAGCTACCGGCACGGTTACTGGATCGAGATTTTTACTGGATATTGGGGATTTCAGGGTATTGTTTGATTGCGGATTGTTCCAGGGGATAAAAGAATTAAGGCTTCGAAACTGGGAAGAATTTCCGGTTGCTGCCGATACCATTGACGCTGTAATAATCAGTCACGCCCACATTGATCATACCGGCTATTTACCGAAGTTAGTCAGGGAAGGATTTAAGGGCCCAGTCTATTGTACACCCCCGACGGCTGCTCTCATGGAGCTCATGCTGCTGGACTCCGCCAGGTTGCAGGAAGAAGAAGCTTCCTATGCGTTTTCCAAGGGATATTCGAAACATCCTATGCCTTTGCCTTTGTATACCACGGACGATGCTCAGTTAGTTTTTGAACTGCTAAGGAAGTATCCTTTTGGCGAACGGATTAAGATCCATGATCGCGTTGAAATCATGTATCATGATGCTGGTCATCTCCTTGGCGCGGCCATAACCGAAATTTTCATCAAAGGCGATCGACAGGAAAAAAAGATTGTATTTTCGGGTGACCTTGGCCGAAGCAGTGATATCATGCTGCGCCCGCCGGCCGTCATCAAGGAGGCGGACATCCTTTTTATTGAATCCACTTATGGCAATAAAGACAACCCTTCTATCGATCCGGCAAAAGATCT
>JAYSOP010000073.1:0-7398 GCA_043722905.1 Chryseolinea sp. | reverse complement strand
TCTGATAGGTGGAATCCGAAAAATTCACAAATCGGATAAACTCTTTCTTTTCGACTTCAGTGGTTCCGCCAACCGGAATGTAGAGCCTTGTGTTTTTGTCTGTACGGGCACTGGCGGTAAATTTCAGGTTGGCAACGGGACCAACGATATTCAGATCACCGGTCGCATACCCTTGTCCGTAAAAAAGGCTATTGTCTTTTACGGTGGTGTTGAGCACCTGAAAGTTGCGGAAACTCGCATCAAGGTTGATGCGCATACTATTAAAATTCTGGTGAGTGATGGTGCCATTAAGCTTTCCCTCATTCTTGAAGAGATCGCGCATATCAATATTTTTAAAATATATGGAGTTAGGGGATAACCCGATGATGCCGGTAAACCGATAAGTAGTCTTCAGGTAGTTTACCATCAATTGCCCATCACTTACTTTCCCTTCGCCTTCAATGGCAGGTGCTTCCAGTTTGCCGGTAATGCGGTAATTGCCAGTGATGGTACCACCGATGTTGGAAAACATGTCATCAAAAAAAGGTTCTACAATTTTTAAGTTTGCGTTCTCAAGTTGGGCCGATATCTCAAGGGGGAGGCCTTCACGTGACGGGTTATAATATCCACTCACATTTACAATCCTGTTTTCATTTCGGTCAATAAAAAAATCAATCAAAAATTTCTTCTGCACAGGATCCCAAAGATTTTTTCCTGTAATGTCACCGATGAGAAAATTATCAAGGGTTAGGCTGTCAATTTTCAGATCGTTTTGTAACTGAGGATCATGGTAGTAGTTATTGAGCAGAAACGTGGCATTGAGGGTGCCTGAAATGTCTTTTCCGGTAAGTGGATTTAAAATGGAGAGATCGAGTTCACTGACCTTTAAGGAGAGTATTTCATCGGGATTGTTGGAGAGCTTGCCGTTCATTAATACAAACTGATCCGCATTTCTCAACTTCAGCTCCTGGATCCGGATGTTTTTTCTGTGGATTGTAATGAGGTTGTTCGGATCAAAGTCCCACGTTTGCTCCAATAATTTTATGGTTGATGGCAGAATCCGCAGTTGTGTGCTGTCCTGCAGAAAATTCAGGGCGCCCTTTAATCTGACATAATTCGTCTGACCTTGTTGATCAGCATCGAGACTAAAGGCAACGTGATCCTTATTCCAGATTGCCTCTGCCATGAGGTTTTTGGTTTGCAACGCTTTTGTAAGAAATTGCCGGTCTGAATTAACAAAAGCCATCGCCAGTACCTGGGTGCTGTCAGCAATTTTGGAAGCGGTTAATTCAACTTCAGTATCCACAAACAAAGATTTGTTATACGCCAGAGAATCAATACTTGAGAAGGCCTGGAGGATGGTAGTATATCCGCTAGTGAATTTCCCCTCAACGAGCGTATTATCCGAAACTAAAAGATCAAGATCAAATAACTGAACGATCGGGTCTACATTTTTCAGCCTTACTTTAAAATCCGTTTCATACGATTTCGGTTTATAATTTTTATTCGCGTAATACCCTGCTATTTCTTTCTCATCATTGCGGAGATTTAATAAAATTTCCTGTACGATGATTTGAATATCCTGCGTTAAATCAGTTAACAGAAAATCTCCCTGAATCTCGCCATCCATAAGAGTAGATTGCACGTGAATAGCCCGTTTTCTCTGATCCTGTTCGGAAATTATTTCAATCACGTCGAGGGATAAGGACTTCCCGTTATTAATGATATGAAAATCACGGATGTCCGCAGTTCCTACGATACTGTCAACATGAAGGCCTTTGATGTTCACATCCAATTCGGATCGTATGAAAAGTTCCCGCTTACTGAGTCGAAGATTGTGGAACAATGCAGTATCAATATTTGCTTTTACCTTAATTTCATTAATCCCTTTTCTTAGATCGATAGAACCCTCGGTGGTAAATTTCAAATTCGGATCATCAATGGATAGGAACCCATTGAAAAACTCAGAAGCGAATCTTGCGTTGGTGGAGATGTTCGTATAGTTATAGTGTCTGATCCCGATCAGATCAACGTTTCCGACCAGTTTGAAATCAGCAGTCTGCAGTGTCAGGCCCGAGCCCCTTACATTCCCATCAAGGGTTACCCGTTGGAAATTTGCGGTGTCGTTGAGATACGTGCCGAGATCAAAATTATCTAAGGCAATCTTTCCGCTGTATACAGAGCGGTTAAAGTCTTTTTCATTGACTTTAAAATTTATATCTGAGGTGATATCGCCAAGCCGGCCTGAAAAATTTCCGTTGGCGACAAAGTCAGTGAAATACCCCAGAAACTGCCCGTCCATTTTTACCATTCCGAGGGGTGTAAGCCGGTCCATGGCACTTTGATTAAGCACGGAGTTCAGATCATTAAAATCCAGCGTTGAATTCTTCAAATCAAGTATCGTAAAGGTTTCACTCAACAATGGTAAGCCCTCCATGTCAAGAGTTCCTCTTAGCAAGGTATTGCCAACCTTAAGCTCCATTTTCGTAAGCTTGAAATTGTTAATCCTGCCGTCAAATACTCCATTGAGGATGACCGGTTTGTCTAATCTTTCCGCCTGTGGAGCGAACAGGGCCAGATCTTCCGGAAATATGAGGGTATTTTTAAAATTAGCATGGATGTTAACCCGCTCATTGAAATGACTCAATTCGCTCTGACCATTGTACGTAAAAAGAATGGTATCGGTAATGATGCTTTTTCCGGTTTTGAGGTTCAGGTCGATAAACTCCATGCCTAGCTGCGAAATCCGGAAAAAGGTTGACAGCTCATTGATTCTGAAGGCAGAATTTCTCTCGGAAGCGATTAGTGTGTTTAATTTAAACTGAATAGTATCTCCGAGGGCCAGAAAATTCTGCAGTTGTGCTTCGTCGATACCAAAAGAGAATTGATTGTAATTGAAACCGGTTTTGATTGAATCGCGGTCCTGATCCACATAGACAAATGAACTTTGGTTTAAAAAAGCTTCTCCGATATTAAATCTCGGAGACCTTCCCGTTCCAGGACCTTTTCCGGCGTAATTCTCATTGACACGGTTGATGAAAACATTGATATTTAAATCCCGGGAGGTGTCTGATTCATTGATCCGGGTGATAAAAACATCTGCGGAGTCAAGTTTAATTCCGTCAATATTAACATCTCGCTGATCTAATAATTGTGCAATTTCAAAATTGATGACAACGCTCCGGATAGCGATCATCCTGTTATTTTCCAGGTCAAAGACCTCCAGGTTTTCTAATTCCAACCGGTCGAACCAGAGCAATTGAAAACTGCCGATTGACGTTTTAAAACCAGTGACATTAGAAAAGCCGCCGAGATAACGTTTAATGATCCTCTCCTGTATTGCCGGGATCTGCAGTATCAGAAACGATGACACCAGAAAAAATACCACCGCTGTAGCGGTATACGCTAATATTTTGGGAACCCTTTTTTTAATAACTTGTCGGTTCATTTGTAGTCCGTGCATCCCATTATCCTTGCCATTGAGTCTTCTTGCGATGAGACTTCCGCTTCTGTTATCAGAAACGGAAAGGTACTCAATAATATTATTGCCTCACAGGCAGTTCACCAAAAATACGGGGGTGTTGTACCCGAGTTGGCTTCACGTGCACATCAGCAAAATATTGTCATGGTCGTGAAAGAAGCGATGGAGCAATCGGGTATCCGTAAAACGGATTTGAATGCCATTGCGTTCACACGGGGACCCGGCCTCATAGGTTCATTACTGGTGGGGATTTCTTTTGCCAAGGGTTTGGCACTGGGGTTGGACATTCCCCTTATTGAAGTAAATCACATGCAGGCTCATGTATTGGCCCATTTTATTGATGATCCGAAACCGGAATTTCCTTTTTTGTGCCTTACAGTTAGCGGGGGTCATACGCAAATCATCCTGGTAAAAAATCATCTTGACATGACATTGATCGGGCAAACGCAGGATGACGCGGTTGGGGAAGCGTTTGACAAGGCAGCGAAAATAATGGAGATGCCATACCCCGGGGGACCTTTAATAGACGAATATGCTCAAAAAGGGAACCCTCTGACATTCAAATTTCCAGAAACCAACATGCCTGGTCTTGATTTTTCATTTAGTGGAATAAAAACGGCTTTTTTATATTTTCTTCGGGATGAGAAGCGAAAGAATCCAGATTTTATCGCGGAGAATCTGAATGATATTTGTGCGAGCCTTCAACATACTCTGGTGTCTATGTTACTAACGAAACTGCAAAAGGCGAGCGAAGAAACAGGTGTCCGCCAGATCGCCATAGCCGGTGGCGTTTCTGCCAATAGCGGGTTAAGGAAAAGCTTGCGCCAGTTGGCGGAAAAAAAGAAGTGGACCGTTTTCATTCCCGCCCTCGAGTATTGTACAGACAATGCCGCCATGATTGCTATGGCAGCACACTATAAATTTTTAAACAACGATTTCAGCACCCTGGGAGTGACGCCACTTGCCCGGATGCCGGTTTAGTCCGACAGGGCCACTCGTTTAGAATATGATCGGAACTTAAGGCAACTTTAAATCTTTTCGGAATGAAACAAATTTTCATAGAAGGGGATATAAAAAAATATAAAACCTTCGTTAAGCCCGAGGACGTTGCCGCTTTTCAGGGAATGACCGTTCACAATGTTTATTCTACCTTTGCCCTCGCTCGGGATATTGAATGGACTACACGCCAATTTGTGCTGGACATAAACGATGATGATGAGGAAGGGATCGGAACCTTTTTAGAGATCCACCACAGAGGCCCGGCTTTTGTGGGAGAAGAACTTACCTTTACGGGAAAATTCGTGCGCCTGACCGGAGACGAAGTGCAATGTACATACGAGGCTCATGTCGGTGAACGAATTATTGCAACGGGGAGAACCTGTCAGAGAATATTAAAGCGCGAAAAGATCAAATTAATTTTTAACCATGGGTAAGCAACGCTTTACAAATGATATCAATATCAGAAACAGGCAGGCTGGTTACGAGTATGAATTGCTGGAAAAATATATTGCCGGCATTGTACTTACCGGAACGGAAATTAAATCCATTCGCGAAGGGAAAGTTAATCTTCAGGATGGCTACGGTTATTTTAACAATGGAGAACTTTTTGTCAAAGGCGTAAACATTACGCCTTATGCCCAGGGAACTCATTATAACCATGAACCGACACGCGAGCGGAAATTATTATTAAAGCGTTCCGAATTAAAAAAGCTGGAGGCCCGCAGTGAAGAAAAGGGACTTACACTGGTACCCACCAGGTTGTTTATCAACGATCGTGGTTTTGCAAAAATAGAAATAGCCCTCGGCCGGGGAAAAAAATTACACGATAAACGCGATAGTATTAAGGAACGCGATGCTAAAAGGGAATTGGACCGGATAAAATTTTAATCTCGTTGGAAGCAAAATGAAAAGTATACCTTTGTTGCGTATAACCCATACGTTCGATCATGGAAGAAATTGATTTTGGTGTTTCACGGTTGAGTATGGTTTGTTTGAGAAAAGAACCCGCTCATCAGGCCGAACAGGTTTCCCAACTTTTATTCGGCGACCATTATTCTGTTATTGAACAAATTAAAAACAGAAAGTGGATTAAGATCAGGGTTTATTTTGATGACTATGAAGGGTGGATTGATAGCCGCCAACATCAGCCCATCACTAAAGAATACTTTGATCATATTAACCACGCTGAATTTAAAATTACCACTGACCTCACTTCCACACTGCTGTATAATAAAAGTCCGCAGATCGTATTGATGGGTAGTATTATTCCTATCTCCAGCGCCGAACTTTTTAAGATGGAAGAGCAATTCGCCTTTAACGGTGAAGCTAAAAATATTGGACAAAGAAGGGAATTTGATTTTTTGCGGACCATCGCTTCCAAATATTTAAACAGCCCCTATTTGTGGGGAGGCAAGAGCCCCTTTGGAATTGATTGTTCGGGGTTTACCCAAATGGTTTTCAAAATTTGCGGCTATAAATTACTCCGCGATTCCAGTCAACAGGTTAACCAGGGTAAAGAAGTGAAAAACCTGGCTTCATCGAGGCAAGGAGACCTGGCTTTTTTTCAAAATGACGAGGGTAAAATCACACACACAGGCATACTCATTTCTGAAAATAAGATTATTCATGCTTCTGGCAAAGTGCGGGTTGACCACATAAACGAAGAGGGTATCCTCAACGTTGATACAAAGGTTTATACCCACCAGCTGGCAGTGATCAGACGAATTCTCACAGAATAGCCACTTTATAAAATTCAGTGTCTTCTGAATTTTTCATGGATTATGCGTGACATTCACTTTGTTCGTTAAAGTATTTGGACTTATCTTACCATCATGAACACGAGGGTGTTGGTGTTAAATCAGGATTTTAGCCCACTGATGGTTTGCTCAGTGGAGAGGGCGTTCATTCTTGTTTACCTGCAAAAAAGTGAACTGGTTCGCCCTGCGAATGGACACAAGTTGCGGTCTGTGACGCAAAGTTTTCCCATGCCGTCTGTTATCCGGTTAAATCGATATGTGAACGCCCCTTACAAGGGCGTTAATCTTACCCGGCAAAATATATTCAAACGCGACGGGAATGAATGTCAGTATTGCGGCACCCGTAAAGATCTCACCATTGATCATGTTACCCCACGTGCGCGGGGAGGAGGAGATTCCTGGACCAATCTGGTAACAGCCTGTAAAAAGTGTAATACCAAAAAAGGTGATTATACGCCTGAGGAAGCCGGCATGCACTTGCGAAAAAAACCCTCCAAACCTTCGTATTCCATTTTCCTGAAGGACCATCTGAGTGATCAGGGAAGTGAATGGGATACATTTTTAGTTGGACATCAAAGTCACTAATTTCCCGGCATGTTTGATCTGAATAATAAAATCGCTGTCATTACAGGCGCGGGCAGTGGCATTGGCCAGGCGATCGCTGAATTGTTTGCCACGCAAAAAGCTACGGTATTTTTGGTGGACCTTAACGCCTCTGCCATTGAAGAGACAAGAAAAGCAATCGCTGCCAAAGGTGGATCTGTTCATGCAGTAACCTGTAACGTGGCAGATCAACAGCAAGTAACAAATGCTTTTCAGCAAATCATTCAACAAACCGGACGGATCGATATCCTTGTTAACAGCGCGGGCATTGCCCATATTGGTAAGCTCGAGACAACGCAAACGGCTGACTTTGAAAAAATTTTTAACGTCAATGTAAAAGGCGTTTACAACGCCATGTTCGCCGCCATCGGGCAAATGAAAAAGCAAGGGGCGGGTGTGATATTGAATCTTGCCTCTGTTGCCGCATCTCTTGGTCTTCAGGACCGTTTTGCCTACTCGATGAGTAAGGGGGCCGTGCTAAGCATGACACTTTCCGTGGCCAAAGACTATGTTGGTGATAATATCCGATGCAATTGTATTTCCCCTGGAAGGGTTCATACAGCCTTTGTCGATGGTTTT
>JAYSOP010000072.1:0-3201 GCA_043722905.1 Chryseolinea sp. | reverse complement strand
TATAAAGACGATTGACCATATCCGACTGAAATGATGTGGAGAATATGATTACGGGAAGGGAACATTAATTTTTCGCTTTGCTTTATTTCTGACAGACATTCAAAACCGTTTTTACGCGGCATGTTCAAGTCAAGGAAAACCAGATGAGGAAGCGGTTCGCGAACCCGGAGCTCTTGCATAAGCTGCTGCCCGTTTTGCACGATTGTCAGATCGGCCTATTCACTGCGGTTTAGAAAGACCAGATGCAAATCACGGCGTTTCAGAAAGATGTTTTGAAATCCAATTACATAGAAATCACAAAGGAATTTTCTTTTTTTTTGTGCGCCTGAAATGTTGGCAATATGAATTTCGTGCGTGCTTTTTGAAAGTGTGCTAAAGGTCACGGAGAGTCTTGAGTAAATTACATATATCGGAGGAGAGCCATAAGGTTGGAGGGTGAAGGTGCGCGTTTAAACCGGCTTCAGTCGGGGAAAAACTTCGCGAAAGTTTAGGAGTTTCGTGAAGTTGCGGGGAGGATCGCGCGGGGACCTGCACCTTGACGTGCGCACTATCCGGCAGTGGGAATCACTCACCAATCTTCTATTGTGCACGGAGCGTTTGTAGAGTCCTGGGCTGAACGTTTTGTATTCGACAGTAAAAAAAATTAACATCTAAAACTCGCTATTTTGAGTCACTAAGAAAATTATCTATGGCAGGCGATGTTACGAAAAGTGTTTTTATTGAGCCCCTGCCTGCCGCAGATTTTAAGTCGCGTCTGGAACTTCCATCTACTGCTGTAAAAAGGTAGTAAGCGGTGTGGGTTAATATATGCACCGGGCTCTATGGTAGGGAGAAGATGGGGATCTGGCTGGGAGAAGATTGGGATCTGACGGGGAGCTGGCAGGGGATTGACCTGAATGACGATCGGTATAAGGTCGGTATAAGGTCTCTATAGGGTCTGTAAAAGGTCTGTGTAAGGGAGAGAGAAATTTGATTTTTTTGACGGGAATCTGGCCATCTCTTATAATTTTAATCCTACCTCCAAGTAAACAAAAAACCGCCTCTATGGCAAAATCAAAGACAATTTTGGACATAAAGGGACGTTTCAAGGACTGACACACGTGGGCAGCAGGGATGAAGATATTTGCGAGTGGGAGTATTTGAGGGGAGGGAAAAACTTTCCGAAAGTTTAAAGCTTTCGGAAAGTTGTGTGATGGCTGGTTTACTTTTAGTCTGCGATCCGCGCGCATGCTTAACTCATATTCTTATTTCTTTTAAGGCAGAAATGGGGTAAACTTTTGCAAGTAGTTTTTGAGTTAACTGCCCCAATGGAAAGCCAATATTCTCCAGGCGTCATCTTTTTCTTTCGTCAGGATCATTGCCCATGGGAACTGCAATTTTTGCAATTCCTTTGAATCTTTCAGGTAGAAATTCTGATTGCCGATTCCCCAGGCGATGGCCCTTCGTCCGAGGCCTTCGACTCCAAGCACACCCAATGAATTCGTTTCCATTTTAGTACCTGTAAACTGATCCCAGCGCGAGCGAAGGTTTGGGAGTCCGATATTAGACAGTTGATCTGGAAAAATTTCTATTGCCTGGCCAGAATACAGGGCTGAAAAGGCATCAAAATGTTTTGCCGATAATTCTTCGCCGGGCTTTAAACCCGCATCCCATCCCGCTAGAAGCTTGTTGATGCCTGTCCGGTCGTCGTCGGAGATTGGTGGTGCATCCTCGATCCATCCATAATAATGATTTGCCAGGATCTTCCATTTTCCCTCCGCATCTTTGCGCATGAGGTAGATTGAAGTATTTTTTCGCTCATTTTCGTTTCCTGAGGCGGACTCCTTCCAGATGAATTCATTTTTAGTGTAAGCCAGAGCTATCGGGCCCGTCCCGTTAACAGATTCAATAGTAAAATTTATTTTTGCGAAGCTTCCGTCCTGAAACATATCAGAAAATCTTTTCCGAAGATTGGGCAGGCCCACATTTACTCTTTGAGTGCCCATGATGTCTATGGACTGATCGGAATAGTCTTTTAACATCTCATCCACATTGCTTTTTTTGGAAGCCTCAAAACATGACGTGATAATTTGCTTTATGGTTGTAGCATCATTGTCGGAAAGGCCGGGAAATTTCAATCGTGCCCGCGCTTTTTCAGCCCTGAGGTTGGCATCAGGCATACCGAGGGAGGCTGCTTTTTCATACAACTGTGCGGCTTCTTGCATTTTACCGGCGCGCATCATAAAGTCTGCTTTTGAATCGTGTGGGTTGGCCAGGTCGGGTCTGAGCGAAAGGTATTTATCAAAACGGGCCTCAGCTTGCGCCATGTCGTTCTTGTTCATGTAGGAGTAACCCAGCAGGTTGTATGCGGGAGCGAATTTCGATTTTTTCCTGATGATCGTCTCGCCGATCTGAATTGCCCGTTCGGGGTCACTATTGTTAAGCATGATCCAGAGATGCAGGTAGTAATCGGATGGATATTTTTTAATCAATGGCTCAAAATAATCCTGCGTTGATTTCTTCTGACTTCGGGCCTTTACCCCTTCAACAAACATTCTTTCATCTGCTGATAACTTCATGCTCTCAGCTTTCCTTAGATTTTCATCGCGTTCTTCATTGTTTGAAGGAAAAAGTGAAGCATAGGCGATGCCGCAATCCGGATCTTCATTCAGAACCTGATGGGTTATTTTGTTTGCTTTGTCTATTTCAAAATCAGCCAGGGCTACCCATGCACTCCTTAATAACTTATTTGCATTGGAAGAGGAACTTGAGAAAGGCATCTCGCCTTTCGATTGGGCAATCATGGAAAATGATACACCCAACATCAGCAGACAAAGAAAGTATTTGACCGTTTTCATGTAGATGGGGTTTAGGTTGATCCGAAGGACTTAAATTTTAATTAAAACGAGTTACAACTATTCACTTTGATCAATAATGGAACTTTCCACTCAACTGAAATACAGGACTGCTTAATTATAAAGCTCGATCAAAAATAAAATTCAGTGTTGATTCTTTTCTTCCGCGGTGAGCGGGGAACAAACTAATATAGCCTTAAAAAACGAGATGGCAATCGCCAGAAGCTGGACTAAAAGCGAGACTCCCTGAATTCAGGTACTCCTCCAACTTTCTTTTTTCCTCTTTCCCAATAAATAACCTTACCAACTAAATGGGTGACGATCAGAAGCAATTAGGCAAATAGAAGTCCGGAGTAATTCAATTTTA
>JAYSOP010000071.1:0-3402 GCA_043722905.1 Chryseolinea sp. | reverse complement strand
TTATAAAGTTACAGCTTCTTTTTTTAATATTTTTTCCAGTTCGTCTGCTACCCGAATCCGGGCGCGATGTATCCTTACTTTTAGGGTATTACCAGGCACATTTAAAATATCCGACATTTCTTCCAGGGAAAATTCCTCCCAATAAAATAACGTTAGGGCTGTGCGGTCTACCTCTGTCAGTTTTTGTAACGCCTTTTCCAGAAATTGTTTTCGATCCAGTTTCTCAAGATTTCCTTCGGCCTCCTGCAAAATCTCCAACTGAGCGTGTTGAATATCTTCAAATTGATAGCGGTTTTTGCGCTTATAACTGATTGCCGTATTGAATGCGATGCGATATAACCAGGTAGTAAATTTCGATTGCCTGTTAAAATTTCCCAAATGTTGGTAAGCCTTAATGAAAGCATCCTGGGCAGCCTCTTCTGCTTCAGGCCTGTTTTGTATAATCCTGAAAGAAATAGTAAATACATATCGTTTATAGCGGTCGACGAGTTCTGCATAGAGACTTCTTTCACCAGACAAAATTCTGTCGATTGATACTAAATCCGGATCTTCCTTCATTATCCCTTTGACGCTATGCCTCCTATTCAAGTTACAGCTAAAAACAAGAATAAATGTTGTAACCAGATCGGATACTGCTGCGTCAAAAGGACGAAAACACTAAACACATAAATTATGGAAGTTGCAGTTTTAGGCGTGATGATTCCGATAATAGGAATTATCGGTATAGTCACCATGGTCATCTACTTACGGAAATACCAAAACGAAGAGCGGTTGGCGATGATCAATAAAGGACTTGATCCCAGTGTCTTATCCTCCAGACAAATTAGTAATCCCTCTCCAGTATTAAGGGCTGCGTTGCTGCTGATCGGCGCGGGGGTCGGCTTGTTACTCGGTTATCTTTTGGATGAGAATTCGAATATGGAGGAGGTTGGATATTTTTCGATGTTACTGATTTGCGGAGGTGTTGGGCTTGGTTTAGCTTACATCATTGAGGAAAGAAAAATTAAGCGGAGTCTATCCTAGTTGAAGGGTGGGGGTGCCTGGCGCTAAAAACTGTGTACACTTATTTTCCCAGCACTGTAGAATGATTCAACACTTTTGATCATTATGACACCGTCGCTTCGAGCTAACACACTGATAATGACTGCAGTAAAAAGCATATTTTTCTGATGGCATATTATTCGGCTATGGTCATTAAAATATGTTCAATATAAACTGTAATGAAATGAAAAAAATAATGTTTGCCCTCTGTTTGTTGGGAGGTAGTGTAGTATTGGTAAATGCACAGGACGTTCAAGATACAACATCAACCCAATACAAAACTGAAACTCCAACTTCTCAAGATGGCCAGAGCAAAAATCAAGATGCGCTAGGTCAAAATCAGGATCAGGAACGCGAAAGAATTCAATCAACTGAACTTCCTGATGCTGTTAAAAGATCCCTGGAAGGTCAGGAGTATCGTGGATGGTTAATAAATGGCGCATATAAAGGCAGAGGCGTTGCTGACGCTTCCTCTTCATCTGCCTCAATGGAATCTGATAGCACCAGCTCTGATTCAACCAGCACTCAAACTGAAAACAGCAAAACAGAAGGTGACAAGAGTTCCATGGGAGCTCAGGGTGAAGAAATCTTCATCGTTGAGTTAAAAAATGGTGCTCAAACCAAAACGATAAGTTTCGATAAAGAAGGCAAGAAAATGGAAGGTCAGGACGAAATGGAAGGCCAGGAGAATAATCAATTAAATCAGGATAGCCAGAGCAATCCTAACGGAGAAAGCAGCCCTAACGAGCAAGCTGATCCTAATCAAAGTAGCGAAACTGAAAATTCTCAGTCAGAAAAAGATAATTCTAACAAAAATGAAAATAGTTCTACTACGGATCAGAATACTTCAAAGGATCAAAGTAGCGCTACACCAACCAAAAATCCTCAGTAATTTTTGGGTCAGTGAAAAAGTAAAATTTGGCTAATGGAAAAGCTGGAAGAAATTCCAGCTTTTCTTTTTATTTTGAGCCTCTATATGGCATCCATTTTACTGATCGAGGACGATTTAACTTTTTCAAGGATCCTGGAAGGATTTCTCACCAAGAAGGGCTATCAGGTAACCATTTCTAATAACGGAAAGGATGGGTTCAAAGCGTTTCAGTCAAAACCTTTTGATTTCGTGCTGCTGGATTACCGATTACCAGACAGCACTGGATTGGAATTACTGTTTGAAATGAAAAACCTGAGACAGTCCGTTCCGGTAGTGATCATGACCAGTTTCACCGATATACGCACAGCCGTAAAAGCTATTAAATCCGGGGCATTTGAATATATCACTAAACCTGTCAACCCCGATGAATTGCTGATGATTCTCCAGCAGGCACTCAGGAAAGAAAAAACAAGCGCTGCGCCCATCAATTCGATTGCCAATCAAATTGTATTAGGAAGTAGCCCGATGGCCAAAGAGCTCCACGAATACGTAAAACTGGTAGCGCCAACAAACATGTCAGTTTTAATTGAAGGGGAAAGCGGCACGGGCAAGGAGAACGTTGCCCGAACGATTCATCAGTTAAGTCCGAGAGCGAAATCTTCCTTTATTGCTGTTGATTGCGGAAGTTTGTCAAAAGAGCTCGCAGGAAGTGAACTTTTCGGGCACGTGAAAGGAAGTTTTACCGGTGCCATGATGGATAAAGTTGGACAATTTGAAGCTGCTCACAAAGGCACGATTTTCCTTGATGAGGTAGGCAACCTTTCCTACGATGTTCAGGTAAAATTATTAAGGGCTATTCAAGAGCGGGTAATTCAACCTATTGGTAGTAATAAAGAAACTAAAGTCGATGTGCGAATTCTGACGGCCACCAACGATGATCTGGCAGAAAGTGTTCGGAAAGGAGAATTCAGGGAAGATCTCTACCATCGGTTGAACGAATTTAAGCTACGGGTTCCCTCTGTGAAAGAGAGGGGAAACGATCTCTATGAGTTCCTCAATTTTTTTAGAGAAGCCGCGAATGAAGAATTAAACCGGGAGGTAAAAACCTTCGACAGGGAAGTTCTCACCCTTTTTGAAACCTATGATTGGCCAGGTAATCTCAGAGAAATGAAAAATGTTGTCAAACGGGCAGTATTGCTCTCCACGGAAGATAAGATCACGCTGAATACCATCCCCTCTGAAATGCTGGAGAATATGCGTGCGATGGAAACAAAAGAGAAAACCGCCGGTATTTATGATCTCAAGGCTTTACAGGAAGTGCAGGAAAGGGAAATGATCCTGAAAACCTTACAGGAGGTACGATATAATAAATCAAAAGCCGCTCGCATTCTTAATATAGACCGAAAAACCCTGTATCTGAAAATGGATAAATACGGGATTGAGTAGGAGAATAGCTTAATTTAAATGGAAGATGATGCAAAAAAGCTCCG
>JAYSOP010000070.1:0-4356 GCA_043722905.1 Chryseolinea sp. | reverse complement strand
AGATTCTCCAGTGTACGTTGAGTGACATTTAGATTTGTCTTAAGTTTATCTGAAAGCACGATAAATTCATCTGCGGTCATTAAGTTTTTAGTGAAGAGGTCGAGCAATGATTGAAGATTGGCAATCGGGCCCCGGAGGTCATGGCTGACAACAGAAAACAATTTGGATTTTAGTTGATCGATTTGTCTGAGATTTTGAGCTTGTAACTGCATAGCGGTTTTTTGTTGTTCCGCAAGCAGATTTTTTGTTATCAGATCGAGGTTTATTTTCTTCTGGATAGACCTTAATCGCGTCAACACAAAAATCAGTAGGATCAACAATACAATTCCCACGAGCAGGAAGGCGAGAAATAGCTGTTGATTTTTTACTTCCTGCTTTTTTAATGCATTTTCCTGCTCCAGTAGTTTAATGGTACTCTGTTTGGCCTCAAGTTCATGTAATGATTGCATTTCCTGAATTTGACCATTCTTCTCAGCATTGTAGAGGTCATCCTTGTAGCTGTTTACCAATTGCAATTGATCAATGGCCAGGAGGGGTTTATCAATCTGAAGATAAACCGTTGCCAGCAATTCGTGAGATCGGATGAGCCACTTAAGATTGCCGATTTCAGCACATATGCGTATCGCTTGTTTTAAATTAGGGATGGCTTTATAAGGATTATGCAAGGCATTATCGTTTCGTGCCAGCTGGTAATATTCGATGCCCAACGCCCGTCGATTGTCAACCAGGCTATCAATAGCCATGGCGTGATAGGCGAACTGTTTACTCTTTTCAAACTTTTTTTGCTGGAAAAATATTCTTGATTTTCTTCCATAGAGGACACTTGTATTGAGCGAATCGCCAAACTTCCTATACAGCGATATTCCTTTATCCGAATAAATCAAAGCTGAATCCTGCTGATGCTGTTCCAACAACGAAAAAGATTTTTCCCGGAAAGCTTCAGCCTGCATGAACTCACTGTTGTGAATCCTTCCCAGAATCAAAGCCTTTTGAATGAATTGATCTGCCTGCTGGAAATTGCCCAACTCTACAAAGGTCCTTGCCAACGAAAGTAGGGTGGAGCTAAACTCCATAAAATGCGGAGAATTCTGGAAAATTTTTAATGATTTAAATCCGTACTCAATACTTAATTTAAAATTAGCCTTCACCCAGTAAGCTTTTGAAAACAGGAAGTAACAATAGCCCTCATAATAAGTATCCCCTGACTGGAGGGCATGATCAAGGGCTTTTTGGCTGATGTGGATAGTACTGTCTGGATTATTTAAATAATATTGAAATGCCTCCTGGGTTAGTTTATGCAACGGATTAGCCGTACTTTTTTGTGCGGTTGCGCTGATGCATAATATGAACGAGCAGAATAAACTGAGATAAATTTTCTTGCGCTTCATGAACGCTGAAATGAATCGTTTAAGACAAGTTCGTTTAAATTTAACCGGCAGTCAACCGTGAAAATGCCGCCTACCAGTTATTGCCGGATTTTGACCACAGTTGGGGAAGGAATTAATTGGAATTATCAAAAAACCGGGTAAATCTTACAATCAAAAAATCACAAGCGCGAGCATTTTGTTTAATGTATAAATCGGTTGCCGTGAAAATTATCGTCGCTGTTTTCTTTTTTTTATATCCTTTCGCTTTACTGGGGCAAATAAACTTGAATGGAGCTGTAAAAAGTACCGAAGGAGATATTCTGCCCATGGCGAACATTTTAATACTACCTGACAGCCTCATAATCACTTCCGGAATGGGAGGAAAATTTGAAGTGAGGATATCCGCTGGGGAAAAACAGTTGATAATTTCTTATACGGGGTATGAGACCTTAAACGCAACGATTTTTCTTCAATCCGACACGACTGTCGCGTTCAGGCTTCCTACCAAAGTAGCCCAGTTAAAAGAGGTCATCGTCAATGCCGACCGTTTTTCACCGGAAGATATTGTTCAATCCACTCGTATGAGTACCACCACAATTGCGCAAAAGGATATTTATGCGATACCCGTTTTAGGGGGAGAAGCAGATGTAATTAAGACCTTGCAGTTGCTGCCAGGCACTGTACGCGGAGTGGAAGGCAGCTCGGATCTTTTCGTCCGGGGAGGAGCAGCTGACCAGAATCTGGTACTGCTGGATGGCGCACCCATCTACAACACAAGCCATTTGTTTGGTTTTCTTTCTGTATTCAATCCCTCTATACTGGATAATGTGGAGGCTATTAATGGGGCATTTCCGGCAGAATTTGGGGGACGCCTGTCTTCTATTCTGAATATTAATTCCCGTGCAGAAGTAGTTGATCAAAGGAAAATTTCTGCCGACATAGGGCTCCTCGCCTCGCGATTATATGTTGAACAACCATTGATTAAAAAGAAAGCAAGTTTTTGGTTAGCCGGAAGAAGAACGTACATAGACCAGGTGGTTAAAACGATCGGTGAAGAACTTCCTTATTTTTTCTATGATGTCAATGGTAAACTAATTCTTCAGCCATCCAGCAAAAATAAAATCGAATTTAGTTTTTACAGCGGTGAGGATATTCTTGATATTTTTCGCGATCGCAACAACGATGGAGATGGATTCCTCACTTCGTATTCATCGGGTAATAGCAGTCAGTCTTTCATTTGGACGCAGGCGCTCGCCTCTCGCTGGGTGAGTAAGATATCACTGACGCGTTCCGCTTTCCAGTATAATATCAGCAATAGATTTGAAGAAAATGCAGTCACGGCACTATCCGATATCGAAGATTACAGCGCTAAAATTATTTTTGTGAAAGATTCCGCCTGGAGAAATTCGACTATTAAAGTTGGTGCCGAATGGATCCGGCATAGTATAAATCCTAATATCATTAATTCGACAGGCACTATCGCAGAAATTCTCGAAAGCAGTACGTCCGCAGGCAAACTTGCCCATGAACTTGCGTTTCATGCTCAGCAAATAACACCCATCTCTACTTCCCTTTCCGTCAATGCAGGTTTCCGTGGTTCGGCTGGCGTAGTGAACGGAAAAAATTATTTTGTTCCGGAGCCCAGGCTTTCATTGCGTTATGCCTTAAACACAAAACAATCGGTTAAGCTCAGTTATTCACGGATGGCTCAGTACATGCACCGCATTTCCAACTCCGCCATATCCACCCCGACGGATGTCTGGTATACTGTTACCGATGTTATTAAACCGCAGACATCTCATCAAGTAGCCGCGGCGTGGCAATGGTTCGGGTCACGAAAAAAAATATTTATGAGCACCGAGGTTTATTATAAAACCATGCGAAATCTGATTGGTTATGAAGAAGGAACAAACCTTTTCTTTAATACCGATTTTGAATCCAAACTGATTCAGGGCAACGGGCGTGCCTATGGAGCAGAAGTGTTGGTGAGAAAGGAAACCGGTAAATTAACCGGGTGGGTCAGCTATACGCTTTCGTGGTCTGGTAGACAATTTGACTTAATTAACGGTGGGTCCTGGTTTCCATCCCGATATGATAGAAGACATAATGGAGCAATCGTTGCCCAGTATGCCGTTGGAACGCAATGGGCCGGTTCATTGGTTTTGGAATTTATTTCGGGATCCAGATTTACGCCGGTAATCGGTCAGTATGTTGTACTGGCACCTACCCTTACTGGCGTTGACCTTATTCCGGTCTATTCCGGTATTAACGCTGTAAAATTAGCGGATACCCATCGACTTGATGCCGGAATTAAATTCATGAGTAAGCCGGATAAGAAATTTCAGTGGCACTGGTTCGCGGGGGTTTACAACGTTTATAACCGCGCCAGCCCCGTAGGTTTATTCATTGAACAAAATGAAACGGATGGATCATTGAAGTACTCACAACCGGGACTTTTCGGTTTACTTCCTTTTATCAGTTATGGTTTTGAATTCTAAAAAGATATGGTAGTAATTCCCCACAATAAAATTTTTAGGCCGTTACTACTGCTGAGTGTGGTGATACCTGTTCTGTTGCTTTATTCCTGTTTACCAGAACCATTGGATGTTGAATCCATACCGGTCATTAAGTCAAAGATCGTTGTGTCTACCCAGATTATTCCGGATCAGTCGGTGCTTGTTTTGTTAACTAAAACATTTGGCGCACTTGAAGTTATTGATGACAGCAACCCTCAGAAATTATTGGATCAGATTGCTGTTAATGATGCGATTGTTGTCATTGAGGGGCCGCATAGTCTTGATACACTGGTCTTTCTGGATAATGGTACCTATGGCGGGGTGTTTATTCCATTTGTTCCTGGTGAAGAATATCATCTATACATTAACAGCCTGGCGTTAGGCGAAGCCAGGGCAACGACTCAGGTAAAAAGAAAAGTGGCTTTTAGCCAGATTAAGGCTGAATTGTTTAATAATGGGTATGATGATACGCT
>JAYSOP010000069.1:0-1886 GCA_043722905.1 Chryseolinea sp. | reverse complement strand
CATATTGAATATAGTCTGCAAAGAAAGATTTAAGTTTATCGCGCCATGCCGAGTTTTTATCCCTAAACAAAAGGCACAGACTAGCGAAATAAGAAGTAGGCAACAATAAGGGTGACGATAATATTAAAGGCTTGAGCAATGAGAAAAGCATACAATGGACGCCTGTTATCCGTCTTGAATAAATCCGAAAATCTCGTTTCCAATCCGATACTGGTAAAGGCAAGCACAAACCACAAAGTCTGAATACTTTTTAATCCTCCGGAAGTCGCTTCGACCGTTGAAGGATTGAGTGCAAATGAAAATAAGAGAGAAGCAGCGACAAAGCCCAAAACAAATTTGGGAAACCTTTCCCACAACAACCCCAGCGTTGGCTTAGTGCCCTCCATACCTTCAGGCGTTTTTTGCGAATACGTCCAGTAAATACTAATGGCAAACGCCGCCAGGCCCAGCAGGACGTTTTGCGAAAATTTTACAATGGTGCTTATTTTAACGGCTATATCACCGACTAATGTTCCTGCAGCCACAACGGCTCCAGTGGTGTCAATGGTTCCTCCTATCCATGCTCCGGTTACCTCCTGTGTAAGGCCCATGTAACGCGCGAGATATGGCATAAAAATCATCATGGGAATTGCGGTGACCAATACCAGTGAAATAACATATGATAATTTTTTAGGATCTCCCTTAATAGCGCCTGCGGTAGCAATGGCTGCAGATACGCCGCAAATAGAAACGGCGCTGGATATCATCATGCTTAACTCCGCATCCAGTTTTAATTTTCGACAAACCCAAAACGCAAAATACCAAACTGATAATACAACGATGAGGGCCTGAATAAGGCCGAGGGATCCGGCTTCCAGAATATCAGAAAATATAATCCGTGTACCGAGCAGCACCAGTCCGATTTTTACAAACATCTCCGCGTTTAAGGCAGCACGAAACCAGGCCGGAAGCCTGATAAAATTTCCAATCAATAATCCAATGGATAGACTAAAAATTACGGCTTCCAGATTGACTGACTTGACGCCCTTATTACCTTCCAGTAGAAAGGCAGCAAAACTGATCAAATACAAAACCGGAAATACCCTAAGCAATGGCAGCACAGGTTTATTCGTGAGGAACTCAGCGATTATTGAAAAAACAAAAACAAGCGTAAACTGAACCAGAATGCGTAATAAATTGCCGTCAGAAAAAACCTTTCCCGATAATTCCGCTCCACTGCCCCATGAATAGTTGGGTGCCGGAATAATTACACCACTGAGGAAAATAAAGATAATGACAAACCCCAACAGCACAACCGCCCAATCTTCATGAATGGTTAATCTGGATTTCTCCGAAGAGGTTAGCGTTCCGTTAGTTGTTTCTGACATGGCTGCCGTTCATTTTGGGATTTTCAAATTATGATTTTTTTGCCCGAATGCGAAAGACATCTTTTAAAGCCTGATGAGCGGCGTGAAACCCACACATTCCATGAACGCCCCCACCAGGGGGAGTTGAAGATGAACAAATATAAATTCCTTTCGAAGAAGTTCGATAGGGTGAAAACCGAAGCGCTGGTCTTGTAAAAAGCTGGGTGATATCAATCACTCCGCCATTTATATCCCCTCCGATATAATTGGGATTATATTCCTCTAATTGCAAACTATTCAACGTATGCCGTCCCAGAATAAGGTCTCTAAAACCTGGCGCAAAGCGCTCAACCTGCTTTTCAATGCGCTCGGTCATATCAACGGTAGAACCATTGGGGACGTGGCAGTATGCCCATGCAGTATGTTTTCCTAAAGGAGCCCGGCTTGGATCAAACACACTCTGTTGTGCAAATAATACAAATGGTTTGTCAGCATGTTTGCCGTTCCAGATCAGGTGTTCTCCTTCGGCAATTTCTTCAA
>JAYSOP010000068.1:0-6225 GCA_043722905.1 Chryseolinea sp. | reverse complement strand
ATAACCCTTTCCTGGCTACCGCGGAATTGACTGTATCCAAATATTTCTTTCAGGCTTTCTTTTAAAGCGTCTTTTTCTTCAACCAGCATCATTTAGTCTTATAAAATCTTAAAATCGTATCTTTGCCCTTGGGTTAAATTAATTTTCAAAAGGCATTGAATTTACAAAAAAATATTAAAAAAATTGCACAAGATGTTCTATTAAATGAATCCCGGGCAATTGAAAATTTAATTGGCCAGATAGACGACAATTTCGAAGCTTGTGTGCGTGAAATATATTCTGCCAAAGGCCGTGTGGTCATTACAGGCATTGGCAAAAGTGCCATCATAGCGAATAAAATTGTGGCCACCCTAAATTCTACCGGCACTCCTGCGATTTTTATGCACGCTGCCGATGCCATCCACGGCGACCTTGGCATGATTCAACGGGAGGATATTGTCATTTGCATTTCCAAAAGTGGAAGTACACCGGAAATTAAAGTCCTCGTCCCACTCCTAAAACGCAGAGGTTCCAAGCTTGTTGCCCTGGTCAGCAATACAAATTCCTACCTGTCCCAACAGGCCGATTTTGTCCTCAATGCAACGATTGCGGAAGAAGCCTGTCCTCATAACCTCACACCCACAACCAGTACCACAGTGCATCTGGCCATGGGTGACGCGCTGGCCATTTGCTTGTTGGAGCTACGCAATTTCAGCACTCAGGACTTTGCCGAATACCACCCAGGCGGCTCACTGGGCAAACAACTTTATTTGAAAGTATCCGATATTTACCTTCAACATAAACTTCCCGCAGTAAGTGCAGATACATCATTAAAAGATGTTATCATTGAAATTTCCAGCAAACGCCTGGGCTGTACCTCAGTTCTGGATGGGAACAAAAATTTACTGGGGATAATCACCGATGGGGATTTGAGACGGATGCTTGAGAAAAGTACGCAACTGGAGAACGTGATAGCCCGAGATATTATGAGCCCCAACCCGAAAACAATAGAAAAAGACGAGTTTGCGGTAAAAGCCCTTCATCTTATGCAACAGGGGAATATTACACAACTGGTTGTGATGGATGGGATAAAAGTGGCAGGTTTTATACATTTACATGACCTGCTTAAGGAAGGTATAGTATAAGTGAAATAAAATATCAAGGACCAGTCGGGGTAACATCTTTTGCAAGACCGCTTACGCACAAACAGGAATGAATAAAAATTTATATGTAATACTCATGGCAGGTGGCGTGGGAGTTCGCTTCTGGCCTTATAGCCGAAATTCAAAGCCTAAACAATTTCTCGACGTCCTCGGTACAGGTAAAACCCTGATTCAATCAACCCTTGAAAGATTTCTACCGATTTGCCCGATTGAAAATATTTTTGTCGTTACTCACGAAGAACACGCCGGATTAGTTAAACAACAACTACCTCAGCTATCCATGGATCAGATTCTGGCTGAGCCCATGCGAAAAAATACAGCCGCGTGCATTGCGTACGCCAGTTACAAAATCCAACAAATTAATAAAGACGCCGTGATCGTGGTTAGTCCTTCTGACCATCTGATCCTGAAAGAGAATGAATTCTTAGACATTATTAAGAAGGCCGTTGATCAGGCCAAGTCAGAAGATAAACTTATTACACTGGGCATTAAGCCCACAAGGCCTGAAACGGGATATGGTTACATTCAATACCATACAGAAAAGAGTTTTGCAAAAAAAGTAAAAACTTTCACCGAGAAGCCTGAGCTTTCTTTAGCCAAGAAATTTTTAGAGAGCGGAGATTTCGTCTGGAATGCAGGGATTTTCATCTGGAGCGTTGAGTCAATAGTAAAGGCTATTCAAACCCATATGCCCGAAATGGCCGAAGTATTTGAGGAGATCAAAAGCAAACTCGGCACTCCTCAGGAAAAAGAGGCGATCAGAATTTCCTATCCTCAATGCAAAAGTATTTCCATCGATTATGGCATCATGGAGAAGGCATCCAATGTATTTGTATGCCTTGGCGATTTCAGCTGGTCAGATCTCGGGTCATGGGCGTCTATCCATGAAATCTCTGATAAGGACAAGGATAACAATGTTGTGAATGCCAATGCACTGACTTACGAAACCCGTAATTGTATAATCAAAGGGCCTGATAATAAACTCATCGTAACGCAGGGCCTCAATGGATACCTTGTGGGAGAATTTGGTAATGTAATCATCGTCTGCGAAAAAGATAAGGAAGAACAGTTTCGCAGGTTTGTCATCGATGTGAAATCGAAACCGAATGCCAATGAATTTTTGTAAAAGAATTCTGGCGGGGCTTTGTAACCTGAGTCCGGAAAAATTTCGTTGTGTCCCAGAACTTCCGCCTTGGACCCAAACTTTCAGAAAGTCCTTAACTTTCTGAAAGTGGATTTCGGTTTGTCGTGGATACCCGTGAGCCTATCAGATTTTATTTCCTCAAGGAACTGCGCTCCCTGACCACTTCATAAATAGCCACACCGGTTGCCACTGAAACATTGAGGGAAGCAATTTTTCCTTTCATGGGAATTTTAACTAGCTCGTCCGCGTCCCGCAGGAGTGTGTCGGATATTCCATCTTCCTCAGAACCCATAATCATGGCAATAGGACCCGTCAACTCAATGTCATAAATAGTTTGACTGGCCTTTTCTGTACAGGCGATTATGCGAATCCCGTTCTCACGCAAAAACTTCATGGTTTTTTTCAAATCCTTTTCTCTGCAAATCGATAAATGATTTAACGCGCCGGCTGATGTCTTCATAGCATCTCCCGTTATCGGAGCATTTCCCTTTTCACCTATAACAATTCCATCTACCCCTGCACATTCCGCCGTTCGGGCAATGGCACCAAAGTTTCGCACGTCGGTTACCCGGTCAAGAATCAAAAGAAACGGCTCACGTCCTTCACTATAGGCAAGGTCAATAAGGTTATCCAGTGACGCATAGGTAACAGAGGCTAATAAACAGATGACCCCCTGGTGATTTTTAGTAGAAAATTTTTTGAGTTTTTCCTGCGGAACAAAGGTATAAGGCACCTGGTTTTCGCGTGCCACAGAAATTAATTCTTTGATCAGGTCGTTGGCGAGACTTGACTGGATCATTACTTTTTCGATTTCCTTCCCGGCTTTGATCGCTTCAATTACCGCGCGCGTACCGTAGATCATTTCTGTTTTTTCCATACTTCGCGTTCTCAGGTTGGGTTATGCCGGCTGTTGCATTCAGATTCAAAAGCGCGCATTTCTCCAGAGGTCAATGACCGAATACCACTCATCTTTGTATTTGGTTTCCCGAATTAAAACATAATTATCAGGATCAAACAGGCTGGAGGATTTAGCAAAATTAAATACACCTTTCAGCAGGTCGTTGTCATAATTCCAAACTTCACGGTCGTCGAATTTATAGACCTCTTCAGGCATTCCAAAAATGATATAAATCATTCCCCTGTCGGTTTTCCATCCTTCTTTATAGGAGGTAAAATATTTGTTCGCCAGCTCTACTCTTCTGAAATAACTGCGCATTAATTTACGTGCGCGTTCTGTTTCCATGGCGATGTTGAGAATAACCCGATCAAATGCTTTTTTATTGCCATGCGCCAATTCAAGACGGTCATACTCCTGTTTGGTACAAATATACATCAGCGGGCCAGCCAGGTTGCTCACCCTTGCGTACTGCGGATAGTCCTGCTCCACCCGGAAAGCAAATCCCTCAAGGGAATTAGTATCTTTTTGGATGAGGTATATTCCTTTGTCCGAAAAATGAATGGCTTCGCCCCCACGCACCTGAAAAATAGAATCGGTTTTCATTCCCCGCGAGACCCTCGCCTGGCCTTCTGAAAATGCAGGAGCAGCCGCAGGGAAATCTTCGCTATAGTACGAAACCATCCATTGACCGGAGTCTTTGGCTATTACCACAGATTCCGTTGTGCGTATGAATGGATCAAAGACCAACTCACCATTACGGGTGAGATAATTGTTGACAGGGTGTGTTGATTCAAGTGACTTATAAAACAACCAGGCACGCCTGGTGGATTGTTTTACGACTTTTGCAACGAGATATTTCGGCGCGTCCAGCACGGGTAAAACTGCCTGTCCTTCCATACCTGATTTAGCCCGGGCGCGTTCATTTACGTTGAGTGATAACGGCATTCCGTTTTTATCAATCAATAAATTGCGTCCTTCCCATTGGATGGAATAATCATTCGCCGACGTATCTCTTACCTGCAGGGAATATTGAATAGTAAAACTTTGCTCATCCCTGATTGCTTTAAGCTGGAATGCAAAAGCTTCATCCGGATTGTACAAATAAGCAAAATTTATATCCCGTAAAGGTTGAGCATATATATTTGCCGACAGGAAGAGCACAACCAAGCTTGTATATTTTGTCATAAACTTTACATTATACGCTGCCTCGAAAATTCACCATGGCACATGGTGCCTGGGTAACCTCACAAACCTGGCTGCGCGAGGTTTAGTTCAGGTACAATATCTGTATAAAAGTTTAATCTTTGAATTATTCTTTATCCCCGAGTCCATGTACTATTTTTGCGATCATGGCAAAGATATATACCACGGAAATAACCAGTGAAAAAATAACCTCCGACAATCCAATACATCAACGGCTGTTTAAGGCCTATGTTGTGGCCATGGATTATGTACAGGGAGATGTGCTGGAAGTTGGCTGCGGTCAGGGCAGGGGTATCGACTTGCTGAAACAAGGTGCGCAAACCTTGACAGCAGTTGATAAAATTGAAGGGGTTATCGATGCGTTACAAAAAAAATACCCGGAAGCCCGATTTGTAAGTATGAGTATCCCTCCGCTAACAGGCTTGCCGGACAATAAATATGACTTGGTGGTAAGCTTTCAGGTAATTGAACACATACAGGATGATGCGTTGTTCCTGCGGGAAATTCACCGTGTGCTGAAGCCGGGAGGTACAGCCTTGTTAACGACACCGAACCGCAAACTTTCGCTTACACGCAATCCCTGGCATATCCGTGAATATTCACCGATTGAACTCGAAAAATTATCGCAAAAATTTTTCACCCATACCCTGCTAAAAGGTATTACCGGCAACAAAAAAGTGATGACGTATTATGAAGCAAATAAAAAGTCAGTAGAACGGATCACACGATTTGATATTTTCAATTTGCAACACCGCTTACCCGCCGCATTGCTTCGACTTCCCTATGAAATCTTAAACCGCTGGAACAGGAATACACTGCAGGCTTCCGGAAATTCAATGACGGACAGCATCACGCACAGCGATTACATTATAACAGACGATGCGAACGACGCACTTGATCTCTTGCTAATCGTTAAAAAATAGTGATTAAAAGACATCCAATAATGCTAAAATTAACCGGTGGCCAAATTAGTTTACTGGCTAGTTTTTCCGTATCTTTCTTATTACGGTAACCCCGCATTTTCCCAGGATTACGATACCCAAAAAAATCTGACCATTTTCCGATATCTCAGATACAGTGAAATAAAAGGCAATGGATGTGGATTACCATAAGCCATATTATTGAATCCATCTATATGAAAAAGACATTTCCAATCCGCGCGTATTTCATCAGAGCAAGGGTGTTTGGGTTTATCGTACTTTTCATTATGCTCTTTTGCCTTGTCTACTTCATACTGGATTTTATCAATAATTAAGCGATTTCACACTGAATTGCCTGGGCACATTTTTCCAAACCCGGTTATCTTGATTGCAGACGGAGCAGAGGATCAACACTTTTGAATTGTTAACCTTTGGCCGAATAATGCGATAAAAAAATCACTGCTAAAACAATTTTTTGGCCGACCTTGCAGTTAAAGCATATATGTATTTACGCATTTTTTTCATTCTATTTCTTGCCCTTATTTCGCAGGATTCGCTTGCCCAATCGCGCAAACAGAAAAAAAAGGAGGCAGAAGCGGAACAACTGCCTAATTCTCTCGATCCCACCTACCCTAAGCAAGAATATGCGCCCAAAGCATCCCGTAAATCCTCCAAGGGTGCAACCTATGAACGGGAAGAACAATACTACCAACGGATGGCCGATCTGCAGAAAACGAAAAAAAAGAACGAACGAATGCTGGAAAAGCCACAATATTCAGATCCCCTGTATTTTGGGCATAAACACCCGCCAAAAAAACGGAAAGCCTCTAAAATGAAATTTTGTAAAGAATGCGGGATTCGGCATTAGGCTCATCCATCTTTTAAGAATCTGATTTTTCCTTCAGCCATAGCTGGTAA
>JAYSOP010000067.1:0-3550 GCA_043722905.1 Chryseolinea sp. | reverse complement strand
TTCCGGCTGGAATACGCCATTGACTACCTGACCTCCACCGGAAAAACGTCCAGAAAGATTTTCAAAATTTCCGAAAACCTCTTTCCGCCCGGAGAGCGGGTTACGATCCAGCGCAAACAATCTTTCAAGAACTTCACTACGCGAAAACACTTCAGAGGCAAACACTATCTCAGCATCATTGCGAACGGTAAAAAACTCGCTGCGACAGAATTTACCGTGTGTTGAAACATTAACCGACTCCGTTCTTTAGAATGTGCTCAATTGGACCGACGTCGTCCGGAATCATTTCACTCGGCCGCACTAAATCCGAAAGCTCGTGGGTTGTGCGAAACGTGACTGTTGGAGGATGATTGCCTGTTTTAGGCAATTCCCTTTTTAAATGATCGGCGTAGATCTTTAAGTTATTGTTTTGGCTGATTCCTGCTTTTTTGTTGGAATATAAAATACAATCATCCATATTTTCGTTTCTAATCAAAAAAACAAGCCGGTGAGAGTACTCGTATTTCTATTTTTTATTTCATGGCATGCCGATGCCCAACTTGCAGTAGGTGAGCAGGAATTGATTGGCCGATTGAAAGCGGGCACCAATCTGCCTGAGAAACTGCTTAGCAGTCGGGCAGTTATCTTCTATCCCCATACCATGAACATGAAAGAACTGGAACTTATCCAGAAAAGCTTTCAAAGAACCGGCATAGACGCCGTAGTTTACCTTGAAAACGACCTCCTTGCGGCAGGCCGCGATGCCTCAGTGGCGTTAGCCGAATACCTGAATACCAGGGAAATCACCAACCTCATAATTTTTCAGAAAAATAATGGATTCAGCATGTATGCCGCCGAATACAATAACAGGGCGAATTTATTCGAAGTCGATCAGGCTGCCTGGTACCGTAAAGAGCAGACACTGGATGGCTTGCTGCAGCGGCTTTATCTGCTGGCCAGCAATACATTGAAAAAGGAAAACATGTTGATAAATGATTACCCTGAATTTGCGATGCCCCTCAATCCCATCAAAGGACGTCGTTCCGAATTTTTCGCGATTGATTTAAAAGTTGATCCCTTAGCGATTCCTAAATTTGGCGATGTCGCAATGGACAAAGAACTGGAAGAAATAATGAAATCCTATCCCTATAAATATACCTTAACAGAACCTAACCTTTCTGAAGC
This sequence comes from Chryseolinea sp., assembly GCA_043722905.1. Lineage (GTDB taxonomy): Bacteria > Bacteroidota > Bacteroidia > Cytophagales > Cyclobacteriaceae > Chryseosolibacter. The sequence goes on along the minus strand of JAYSOP010000067.1, from coordinate 2,386 downwards.
AGAGATCCGTAAAGGAGGATCATATTACGTTTTGCGTTATGTTTTTTGCCGTGATAAAATCGCCCAGGGCGTTTTAGGATATGATATGAAAAAATCGCAGAGTGCTATCGTATCTGTGACCTACCCGGAAGATAGACCACATCTCAAAAATATTCCTGCGAATACCATCGTTTATAAATTTTACTTCAAGCACATTGATTCGGGAAATGTCTTTCTGGGCACCAAATGGGATGCGGACTTAACTTGGCAACAGGCCCTTATCAATCAAATCAAGGCCTTCAAGGCTGAACTCAGAATAAATTAACAATGACTTAGGGTTAAAAATATCGGATGTAATAACCGTACGGGAAATGTATAAATCATTAGACCAAAAATCTTTTAATTTATTATCCCAAAACCCCCTGGCCTATGGCATCCTTGTTTTTTTCCTTCCTTCTCAGCGTATCCTTTGTCGATTTGCCCCCACAAAATGATCCTAACAAGCCTATTCAACTTTCTCAGGGCTGGACTTCAGGATTTGTTGTTCTCGAAACCAATGACACCATCGCTTGTTCCCTGAGATTCAACCAAATGGTTTCAGAAGGACTGCTCCAGGTCATTGATGGAAATAATGTCCTGACGCTTTCAGTGAAAGATGTCAAAGCATTTTTATTTTTTGATTCAACGAAGGGTCGTTACAGAACCTTCCTCACCCTATCCGTACCTTTAGAAAATGCGATCATCCGTGAAATTTTTATGGAGTATGTTTATGGAAATGAAATAGTATCCATCCTCAATCATAAGAGCGTGGGCTTTGCCCATAGTTACATGGAATTTTCCCCCCTAAAACAAGCCACTCCCCTGAACAGACAATATCTTTTGGATTCGGCCACAGGTCAGCTGCTGCCTTTGTCAAAAGGAAATGCATTGTCTCTCTTAGACCAGAAACAAAAGGTGTCCAGCTTCATTCAGTCCAATGGCCTCCGATTCAGGAAAGTGTCGGATTATGTAAAAGTTTTTGAGTACCACCAATCTTTATGACTGTCTACAATTCGTTCCCATTAGTAACCTGATTCGTTTGCGAATTACTTACCGAAAAAAATAGTGAACCTGGAATATTCTAAATAATAACGGGTGCCAGTTCAGATTTTCCAATAGGGTATACACACTTCATTATAATTTAATCCTTCCCGTCTACAGGCCAGGGATCTCCCATGTTTGGTTCTGACACTCAACCCTAAAGTATACTTGAAAATGGCTTTTTTAGGCGATCTCCTATTCCAGCCTCTACTGCACTGAAAAAGAGAAAACGTTTACTTTTCGGGGCAACTTTTGCACATCGGCAATATCGAAAAAAGCGTGATATGTGTAACAATTATCATTTACTGTGTAACGATTTCAGCTCCCGTATTTTCACCTTCGTCAATATCTTTTTTAGATGAAATTGGGTTAAAACTATGCATCCACCTAAACGTCTTGGTTTGAAAAAATTAGTGCAAAATTTCATCTCGCTCGATTCAATAAGCTGGAATTATGGTCGCCGCATTATTCATTATCCCTACTAATCCTGGATACAACAGCGTGGGATAGGAGATGTATCAAACCAATTTGAGAAATAAAAGGCGCTCTCACCTACTCACTTTAAGCAATTATGAGACGAAGCGAAGACCGATTGATGAATTGGGGAGTCAACCATTAATAGATTGAAATGGGACGAAAAACAAATAACATAGAATCTAGTAAAACGCAGGAATCTCAATATGCCAGGAGCCTGATTGAAGCCAGCCTTGATCCTTTGGTTACCATCAGTACCGAAGGCAAAATCACGGACATGAATGAAGCCCTGGCCAATATCACGGGAATGCCACGCGAAAAACTTACCGGTACGGACTTCTTCGATTATTTTACAGAACCACAAAAGGCACGCGAGGTATATCAGGAAGTGTTCGCAAAAGGTTCTGTTGCCGATTCTCCTCTGACCCTACGCCATAAAGAGGGCAAGCTGACCGATGTATTATTCAATGGATCAGTTTATAAAGATGACAGAGGAAATGTGCTCGGCGTTGTGATTGTCGCCCGCGATGTTACCGCCCAAAAACTGCTTTCCAAATATTCCCTCAGTCTTATTGAAGCAAGTCTTGACCCGTTGGTTACCATCAGCACCGAAGGCAAGATCACAGACATGAATGAGGCCCTGGCAAACATTACCGGAATGTCCCGGGAAAAACTTACCGGCACTGACTTTTTCGATTATTTTACCGAACCTCAAAAGGCCCGCGAAGTCTACCAGGAAGTGTTCGCAAAAGGTTCCGTGGCCGATTCTCCTCTGACCCTACGTCATAAAAATGGAAAGCTGACGGATGTATTATTCAACGGATCAGTTTATAAAGACGACAGGGGAAATGTG
>JAYSOP010000066.1:0-4474 GCA_043722905.1 Chryseolinea sp. | reverse complement strand
TTTTTCACCTGGAATATTTTGATTACCGCCTCCGAATCAAGCGCATTCCCAGCTAATCCATAGACCGTTTCCGTCGGGATAGCCACAAGTTCTCCCTGCCTGAGGAGTTGCTTTGCTTTATTTATATCTTTACCGATCTCTGCCATGAACCAACAAAAGTAAACGTTATGATGAGATTTCTTCTATGCTTTGGATTCGGATTGCTGATATCCGGCAGGTCAGTGGCACAAAAGGATGACAACCATTTACGGAGTAAACTGCAATCGTTGGTATCCGGTTTTCAGGGACACGTCGGAATCTATGTCAGACATTTGAAAAGTGGTAAAACAGTAGCCATGGATGCAGATTCTGTTTTTCCTACTGCCAGTATGATCAAGATTCCGATTACCATTGGCCTTTTTGATAAAATCGAAAAGGGAGAAATTGATTATGATAGTGTACTTACCTACCGGGATTCACTACTATACGAAGGAGAAGATATTCTCGGATCCTTTAAGGATGCTGAAAAAATCCACTTGTCAAAAGTGATGATGCTCATGATTACGACCAGCGACAACACCGCCAGCTTGTGGTGTCAGTCTTTAGCAGGAGCGGGTTCTTCCATAAATGACTGGCTCGTGAAAAATGGGTTTCAAAATACCCGGGTCAATTCGCGTACACCCGGCCGCGAAATGGACAGAGCAAAATACGGTTGGGGGCAAACTACTCCCCGCGAAATGGCAGAATTATTGGTAAGGATACATGAGGGGAATGTGGTTAGTGCCAGGGCAAGTGAAAGGATCTATCGCAACCTGATCCGAATCTATTTCGACGGCGAATCCTTGTCGCAGATTCCCCCTACTATTCAGGTAGCCTCAAAATCCGGCGCCCTGGACCAGTCACGATCGGAAGTTGTTCTGGTAAATGCCCCGCATGGGGTGTATGTTTTTTGTGTCATTACGAAAAACCAAAAAGACGAAAGCTGGGGTCGCGGGAACGAAGGCTTTGTATTGTTACGGAATATTTCAAAGCTCCTCTGGAATTATTTTGAACCGGATTCAAATTGGAAACCCGCTGATAAAATTGAAGAATGGTATTGATTAACATGAAATCGAATGGGATGTTTATACTGATCCTTTTAGCGCTCCTTCTGGCTTGCGGAAATGAAAAAACAGACCGCACCGGGGATGGCTTAACTATTTCTTATAAACTGAAATCACGATGGAAGCACGATCCGGAGGCATGGACGCAAGGATTGCTTATCCACCAGGGGAAACTTTATGAAAGCACCGGGCAGAAACAATCCTACATCGGCATTGTAGACATTGCCAGCGGAAAAACAGAAAAAAAGGTTGTATTGGACGATCAGTATTTCGGGGAAGGGATTACCATTTTAAATAACAAATTATATCAACTCACCTGGCAAAGCCATGTTGGGTTTGTGTACGATGCAAAAACTTTTGAAAAGATTAAAGAATTTTCGTACCCTACAGAGGGTTGGGGCCTTACCCATGACAACCATCATTTAATTATGACCGATGGAACGGAAAAATTGATTTATCTTGATACGGTTACCCTGAAACCCGTCAAAACTATTCAGGTAAAAGATAAATACGGATTTGCTACCAAACTCAATGAATTGGAGTATATGGAAGGCTTTATTCTGGCTAACCAGTGGGAAAGCAACCGCATATTAAAAATAGATCCACAAACGGGTATGGTGGTTGGATCATTGGACCTTACACCTTTGGTTCAGGAAGCTAAAATGGATAACCCTCGGGCGGATGTGTTGAATGGAATTGCGTATCACACCAATACAAAATTACTGATCGTCACCGGTAAATTGTGGCCATCAGCTTATGTCTTGCAATTAAATCAATAATATTTATGAGCAATAAAACGCGATCCATCTTAAAGGCGATAGCCGTAATTTTTGTATTGTTAGCGGTACTCATGCAATTGCAAATTATTATTATTCCGTCAGTGTCGGTCTATAAGTTCTGGATCGTGGTAATCGCTTTCGGAGTACTACTGATCAGCTCTAAATAGAGCGCTAACCTTTTCAGCCATTCGCATCATGGAGGTATTGTCTTGCGTTTGTTCGGCTATGTCGGCAAGGGCGATCCAGGCAAGGCTTCGGGATTCCTCGCTTACAACGAAGGTTTCATCCATGTTTCCTTCAAAGAGGAAACGGATGTAGTAATGCAGATGCTCAGGAAAATCCATTCGTGGGGGAATTCGATGAATGTCAAGATCAAAAATCGCGGTACGTTTTAATTTCAGGGACAAACCGGTTTCTTCCAGGGCTTCCTTTTTCGCTACGCCGATAATGTCTTCTTCACCGTCTGCATGGCCCCCGGGTTGTAACCATCTGTCTAATTTCGCATGATGTGTGAGCAGGGTAAATTTGCCTGAAGGGTTTATAATCCATGAGGATGCAGTGATGTGGCCCGGAAGATGATCCCGGAAAAACGCCCGTGGGTGAGTGAGGAGTTCAAGGAATGAAATTTTAAATTGAAGTTCCTCCTTGTACAACGATTGGTAGGCATGCAAAGATTCGATCAGTAAATCGCGTGTAGCCATTTTGGTCCAGGATCATATTTGTTTTGCAAAGTAGCAAATCAATTGAAAGAAGGAGAAACTAAATGCAAAACACAAAGTTACACGGAGAAAATTAGTTTTTTTTTGTGCGCATATAGAGGTTGGCAACATGAGATCGTGAGTGCTTTTGAAGGTGTGCTAAAGGTCACGGAGAGTCTCGAGTAAATTAGATATATCGGGTGAGGGCCATAGGGGTGGAGGCTGAAGGTGCGCGCAATAAACCAGTTTGCGTGGGGGGGGGGACTTTACGAAAGTTTAGAACTTTCGTAAAGTTGTGGGATGGATTGCGCGGGACCTGCACATAACGTGAGCCCTATCAGTCAGTGTGAATCACCTCACCCGTCTTCTATTCGGGTCTGATCATTTTGAAGAGCCCTGGTTCTTTGTGTGCAGGACTCACCGAAACAGAGCTCCCAACAATTTCGGGTTCGTTTTGCTTTGCCTTAAAAAGCCCCGTAGGGCCCGTTGGGGCTTAATACCAATTGGCTAGTACCGGAGTTGAATAGTTGTCTCATGAAACTATTTTGTATTTAATCATGGCAATCATCCTAATCACATAAATCATGGTTCAGACAATTGAGGGTGATTGTCACGTGCGGCCGAAGACCGGGTTCCACCACCCCCTTTGCGCCTTAGCGGCGTAACGTAGCAACGTGTGCCACAGGAAAGATGCGTGAAATCGATGCGCTGTTGTCTGGCACACGGATGCGCACTGTCGCAGGCGAATCGCCTCATCTATCAACACTACTGAATCACAATGGTAACCTTGTTGATCCGTTTGGCGTCCAGCACAGCCGTGCGTTCTCCACCGCCGGAATTATCTTTATCTTCTTTTCGAACGATCACATAATAAGCAATGGCTTTCAGATCTTTTAGTTTCAGTATACCATATTTGTCGGTGGTGCCCTGTGAGGAAACATTCTTTTCAGCCAGGTAGTCCGCTTCGTTGTCAAAAAGTTGAACGCTCGCACCTTCTACAATATTCCCCAATTCATCCCGTACCGTAACACTGAGCGAAGTTTTGATCAGTTGAAATCCTGACAAAACAAACAGGATAGAAATGACAGTAAAAATTCTAGGTATACGCATCATGGAATTGATTATTTCATTCAAAGGTAAATAATTTTTTACGGTCTTGCCGTTTTTACTCAATACCACTTAAAACATCAGGCTGTTAACGAAGCAACACTACCCCCCCGCGTTTCTCCAGGATGCCCTGCTCGGGCCGGTAAGAACTTCTGTATCGAACGACATAGGTATACGTACCGGTAGGGAGTGGCTGACCCAGGCTATTATTATAACCCCCGTTCCACCGGAAATCCCTTTCGTTGGTGTGGTAGATCATCTCGCCCCAGCGGTTGAAAATGAAGACTTCAAAATCCTGGTCATCTATAAAAAATGTAAATAACATGAAACTCCTGTTGGTATATTCTCCAGCACCCTGTACACTACTGGTGGGTCTGAAAGCGTTTGGGCCTGTAATTCGAGGCGAACAATCCTCAATCAAAAGGGTTTCATCCGTACTCGGACATCCATAAACATTGATAAGATTAACGGAATAGGTACCTGCGGTGGTAGCCGTATAAGTCTGGGATGTTTCTCCCAGGGAAGATCCATCCCGGAACCAATCATAGTCAGTGAATTCATCACCCGGGTCCAAAAGAACCTCCTTAGTCAGCGGATCCGGGTTAGCAGGATCAGGACAAATAATACCTGAACCTGGTAACATTCCTGGTGTCACAGGGGAAGGTACTACGTTAAAGGTTTGGGTCAAGAAACAGGTTCCACCGGAACTTGTCACCGTAACCTCATACATGCCACCGCGTGTTTCTACAAGCGTTGCAGAAGTCTGCCCAGAAAGTACCCCGCCGTTCAGCGACCACTCATACGTTAC
>JAYSOP010000065.1:0-6798 GCA_043722905.1 Chryseolinea sp. | reverse complement strand
CTATTGCGTTTTCGTTTTATTAAAGATTTACTCCTTAAAAAAGTGAACACTAAAATTACTGGCCCTTCGGATGAAAAGAGAGCGGGCTCCCAAAGTTATTTATGGGGTCAGGTATGGGATGAGCAAGGCAATTTGCATACAGCTGCCATCAACACAATCAATGGTTATTCGCTTACGGCCAAAACAAGTGTCTTGATTGCTATGAGAATTCTGAACACTGAAGTAAAAAAGGGTTATCAGACTCCAGCCATGGCTTTTGGCGCAGATTTGATTCTCGAAATTGACCAGACAACCCGGAGGGTTCTATGAAATTCCCCGGTGAAAAAGGCTCTTCTTACTTCGCCCCCCGTTCATTTTCTTTTTTCTAAAAAGGTAATTCATTTCCAATTGGCATTACTTTTTTACAATCTTGGAATTCACTTCCATGCCTATGTAAGACGTGTACCCATTCTTTACTAAGAATTTAAAATCAGAACTGAGTTCTGACGATTGCTTTTAAATTAATTATATTAACATCTTCAAATGAGACGCGCAGGCTTTACGTTTTTGACATGGTTGGTGGCAATTGCTGTTCAAGGCCAACATGCCCAAACAACCCTTTCCCTTTCTGTTCCCAAAAATGACCGCGTCTCGGTGATTAAAACCAGCGTGCGTTTGGCAGAGTGGCATGAAAAATCTTTCTGGCGCCTTTATGATAAATATATGGTTGATGCTGTTAAGGGTTATTCTCTGACTTACAGATCTTTATCAGACCTCGCAAAGACCGATAAAACAGTGGATGGCCCCGAAGCTTTTCAAAATGGAAGAAACCTGATCCATTATCGAAACGATGAACTTGCCTTGAGAAAACAATATTATCAGGAAATGGGAGGGGCCCTGAACGGAGTAATCGCTCTTCAGTTTCTTCAAACCGAAGCCATGATGGATATGATTGAAAGTTCTGAAATTTATGGTAAAAGCATCTGGAAGAATTTCAGGTTTCACTCCATGGCATTATCTGAAGAACAAGCCCGTACCGCCAAGCATAATATCCTAAAGTCCGCGCTTTCCCTTTCTGCCTCGGAGGAAAATTCATTTTGGCCAGTGTATGAAAGGTTTGAAGAAGAGTGTAATGCACTTCTCGGAGAAGATTACAATATCTACACATTATTTGCCAGCGATGCCGCCGACTTCACGCCAGCATTGGCGAAGCGATTGGGACACGATTTACTTCGCGTTATGGAAAGGGAAAATAGACTTAAAGAAAAATATTTTCTTGAAATGAGCGACACTACCGGACCTGTAATCGCCGCACGTTTTCTTGCCTGGGAGGATTACTATTCGCTCATTTCAAAAATGCACGCATGGGCAGAAACCCCCTGAGTGTTAATGCGAGACCTTACCCAAGGGGATCCGTTCTCTTTTTTCGAGTCAATTGCGAGCTAGCTCTGCAATGCATTTCTATTTATTTTAACTGAGGCCTCGACCTCCATTTTTTGTTTATTCTGGGAGTTGTATATCTTTAGGATAACGCTCCCTGATGCATCAACTCCGCTTCGCAGATTACACCGTTTTTTTTATTTACTTCATCGTTGTTATCTGGTATGGCCTGTACATTTATTTTCGAAAGAAAGGCAGGCAAACCGATTCAAAGGATTTTTTCCTCGCCGAAGGATCTCTTACCTGGTGGGCTATTGGCGCCTCACTGATTGCCTCTAATATTTCAGCAGAGCATTTTATCGGCATGTCTGGTTCCGGGTTTGCCCTCGGCCTGGCGATTTCCACCTATGAATGGATGGCTGCTGCCACCTTGATAATCGTCGCCGTGTTTTTTCTGCCGGTGTATCTGAAAAACAAAATTTATACGATGCCTCAGTTTCTTGAGCAACGCTATAATAGTACGGTGAGTACGATCATGGCTGTTTTCTGGTTGCTGGTGTATGTGTTTGTCAACCTGACCTCTATTATTTATCTGGGAGCGCTCGCCATCACTGCCATATCCGGCATCAGCTTTGGCGTTTGCATTACCGGTCTGGCAATCTTTGCTATTCTGGTTACGTTGGGGGGCATGAAAGTGATTGGCTATACGGATGTCGTTCAGGTCGCGGTGTTAATCATCGGTGGTTTAGTCACCACATATCTTGCCCTCAATCTTGTCTCGCAGCACTTTGGATATGGGGACAATGTGCTGAAGGGCGCGCAACTGCTTCAGCAGAAAGCAGATTCACACTTTCACATGATCTTTGACTCTTCACACCAATATTATAAAGATCTGCCTGGCCTCACGGTTTTAATTGGTGGGATGTGGATCAATAATTTAAATTACTGGGGATGTAATCAATACATCATTCAACGCGCCCTCGGAGCTGATTTGAAAACGGCGCGAAGTGGAATTTTATTTGCCGCATTCCTCAAGTTATTGGTTCCCGTTATTGCCGTGGTGCCGGGTATCGCGGCGTATGTGCTGTACCAGGAAGGTATGTTCCAGACCGAAATGGTGAACGCCGCGGGTGTCTTAAAGCCAGATCATGCCTATCCGACTTTATTAAATTTGTTACCTCCGGGACTTAAAGGATTAGCCTTCGCCGCACTTACCGCAGCCATTGTCGCTTCGTTAGCCGGGAAGGCCAATAGTATAGCAACGATTTTCTCACTGGATATTTATAAAAAATTCTTTTATAAAAATGCCTCGGAAAAACAACTGGTTGTAACGGGTCGATGGACGGTAATCGTTTCGATGTTGATCGCCTCTCTTGTAGCGCCCGCGCTAAGCAATCTGGATCAGGCTTACCAGTTCATTCAGGAATATGTAGGATTTATTTCACCAGGTGTTCTGGCAATATTCCTGTTAGGTTTCTTTTGGAAACGAGCAACCTCGGGCGCCGCCCTTGCATCAGCTTTACTGACCATACCCTTGTCGACTTTGTTAAAATATTTGCCCTATTGGACCAATGGTTCTTTTCCGGATTATCCTTTTCTAGACCGTATGACCATCGTGTTTGTGTTTCTGATTTTCTTAATGGTGGCCATGAGTTTACTCGACAGGCGAAGCAAAGATCAGGCAAGGACTATCCAGGTGGATACCAGCATGTTTCGCACCTCCCCATCCTTCCTGGTGGGGTCTGTATTCATTGTTGGGATTCTCACCGCCTTGTATACCGTTTTTTGGTAAAATCCTGGGATAATTTATTGCCAGCAGTTATCGTTCGGCACCAGATTATTATTTGAATATTTTGTACCTTTGCATATTAAATCAGTTGTATGGCAACCCATCTATTTTCTGAGAAAGAAACGAACCCTTTACATAGCATCGAGCAATGGGAGGATGATGTACTACAGCGTTATCCCACGCCCAATGAGCCTGCGAAGGCAAAGGAAGAATTCCGGAACTACGGTGATCCCGTAAGAGACACTGTCAGGGAATTTTACAGGCTGAACCACCAATATCAGTCTTACGATTTCGTGATGAAAAAAAAGGCGGAGTTTCTCCAGTTCAACCGGAAGCAACTCACGGTTTGGGAGGCCATGGAATTCCTCAATACACTGGTGGATGATTCCGATCCGGATATCGAACTTGACCAGCTTCAGCACCTGTTGCAGACAGCTGAAGCCATTCGCCGCGACGGACATCCCGATTGGTTTGTCTTAACTGGTTTTATTCATGACATGGGAAAAGTACTGTGTCTATTTGGAGAACCCCAATGGGCCGTGGTAGGAGATACCTTCCCGGTAGGATGCCAATTCTCGGATAAAATTGTTTACCCTGAATTTTTTGACGCGAATCCCGATTCGAAGGACCCTCGTTATAACACACTTCATGGTATCTACCAACCGGGTTGTGGATTGAAGAATGTAACGATGTCATGGGGGCACGATGAATATTTGTATCAGATCACAAAAGACTTTTTACCAGAGCCTGCCCTATACATGATCCGGTATCATTCTTTTTACGCCCAACACCGGGAACACGCGTATGAGCATTTAATGGATGATCATGACCGTGAAATGTTTTCATGGGTTAAAAAATTTAACCCTTATGATCTATATTCGAAAAGTCCGATTGTTCCTGTGGTTACGGAACTGAGACCCTATTACGAGGCCCTTATAGCCAAATACCTGCCTTCGAAAGTTAAGTTATGATTTGTTTAAGCATTGTTTAAATTATGGCCGAATCCGATAGCCTTGCTTAAACAAAATATCAATTATTCCGCAGGAATTTAACGAAGCAGCTATAACTGGAGAGCGTCATTTTCCTTTCCTTAATTTTTCAGCGCGCATCACCGCAACTTCTTATAGTCAAAAAGACTAAATCGATAAATTATATTTTATTTTCTTCACGGTTATTGCAATAAACCAAAAAGGCCTTACCTTCCGCAACCGATTGTAATTCCTTTAACCAAATTTGCCTATGATAAGATGTTACAAACCACAACTCGCTTTAAGAAAAAACGGGTCAACTCCCCATCCACCATGTGTGGAACCCTTACAAAACCTAGTTTTTGTCCATTAAACCACAACAAAAACATTCTCCAATTATGAAGATCAACTCTAAAAATTTTAGAAGTACGCTGGTATTTCTAATGAAAGTAAGCTTTATCCCTTTACTGGCTATCGCTGTCACCACTGTTTTTGCACACGCGCGGGACAGTAAGGCATTTGTTTCCGTTGCAACCCTACAGGGTATTCAGGTTAACGGTGTCATTTCGGATGATACCGGTCAACCCGTTCCAGGTGTGAACGTTATTGAAAAGGGTACTACTAACGGTACGGCTACTGATACCAATGGAAAGTATTCCTTAATGGTCAGCAATGCCAACGCTGTTCTGGTTTTTTCTTTCATAGGATATGCTACCCAGGAGCTTGCCGTGAATGGCCGGTCTTCACTGGATGTTTCGATGGCTCCTGATACGGAGACCTTGCAGGAAGTTGTGGTGGTGGGCTATGGAGAACAGAAAAAAGCAACCGTAACCGGTTCAGTAACCACGGTGAAAAGCGCTGAGATTGTTCAATCTCCTGTAACCAACCTTTCTAATGCACTGGCGGGCCGGTTACCTGGTGTTACCTTTATAAATCGTTCTGGGGAACCCGGAAATGATGGTTCCCTGATCCGTATCAGGGGTACCAATACAACCGGAAACCCTGGTGCTTTGATCGTTATCGATGGCATTGCCAATCGAAGTGGCGGACTTGACCGGCTCAATCCCCAGGACATAGAAAGCATTACTGTTTTAAAAGATGCCTCTGCTGCCATTTATGGAGCGCAGGCTGCTAATGGTGTGATTCTCGTAACCACAAAAAGAGGAAAAACGGGTAAGCCGGAGATCAGTTTTGGTTACAATATAGGGTTCAACAAACCTACCCGTTTGCCTGAAGTTACGGATGCTCCCACTTATGCTACAATGCTTAATGAAATTGATCAATTCCGGAACAGAACGCCCCGGTATACGGATGCCGACATTCAGAAATTCAGAGATGGTTCCAGCCCCTGGACGCACCCCAATACTGACTGGTACGGTGCGGTCATTAAACCTGTGTCTTTACAGAGTAATGCCAACTTATCTCTATCAGGAGGAAGCGACGATGGTGTCAGGTATTTTGTCTCCGTGGGTAAATTAAGTGAAGATGGTTATTATAAGAACAGTGCTACCAAATATAACCAGTACAATTTTCGTTCAAATATCGATGCCAAAATCACTGAATATTTTCAAATATCAGTTGATTTGACAGGAAGACAGGAAAACAGGAATTATCCAACACGGTCTGCGGGCTCCATTTTCCGTATGCTTACGCGTGGCAAGCCTACCCTGCCAGCTTACTGGCCAAATGGATTACCGGGTCCTGATATTGAAAATGGAGACAATCCGGTTGTTACGAGCACCGAAGCTACGGGTTCTGTCGTGGATAATAATTATGTTTTTCAAAGCAATCTGAGAGGAAAAATTGATGTACCCTGGGTAAAAGGTCTCAATATTATTATGAATGCTTCTTTTGATGAGGCATTCAGGCCTGTTAAGAATTTTGCAACGCCCTGGTTTCTTTACACATGGGATTATACTACTTATGACGCAAATGGAGAGCCGGCGCTTCTCAAATCTTCTCGCGGTCTGAGTGCTCCTCAACTAACCGAGTCATTTGACAAAACATCTGGCCAAACAACAAACGCCACCATAAACTATAGTAAAGAATTTGGCAGCCATGAGATAGGTTTTATGGCTGGAGCTGAAAAGCAAGTCCTTAAGGGGAATAATTTCAGGGCGTTCCGCAATGCTTTTATATCCCCGGCTGTTGACCAGTTATTTGCCGGAGGCGACAATCTTAGCAAAACAAATACAGGAGGAGCATTTACTACCTCGCGTTTAAGTTATTTCGGCCGTATCAACTATAGTTATAGTGAAAAATATCTGCTGGAAATGGTCTGGCGCTATGATGCTTCCTTCATTTTTCCGGAGAACTCACGGTGGGGCTTTTTTCCTGGATTTTCCGCAGGATGGGTGATATCAGAAGAGTCGTTTATGGATAATTTTGAGGCTATTGATTTCCTCAAAATCCGCGGATCTTATGGTCAATTGGGTAACGATCGGATAGATCCGTTTCAATATATCCCTGCTTTCGGATTTGGGGGAAGCTACATTTTCAATTATAATGTCCTTACCACAAGCATATCTCCAACCTCTGTTCCCAATCCAAATGTAACCTGGGAAATCGCCAACAACAGCAATATAGGTTTGGAAGGAGCTGTTTTAGGTGGAAAAGTATCTTTTGAAATTGATTACTTTAATAATATCCGGTCACAGATGTTGACCCGGCGCAGCGGATCCA
>JAYSOP010000064.1:0-6764 GCA_043722905.1 Chryseolinea sp. | reverse complement strand
TTGGCGTGATTACCATCCTTCATATTGTTTTTGGGGAGCTTGCTCCTAAATCATATGCCATTCAACGCCCCGAAAGCACAACCCTATGGCTAGCCGGTCCATTGAATGTTTTTTACTGGGTGTTCAAACCCTTCATATGGGCGCTGAATGGCTTCTCCAACTGGGTATTAAGACTGATCGGTATTACACCGCTGAAAGAAGCAGAGGTTCACTCTCCTGAAGAGCTTAAGCTTATGGTCGAACAGGGAAAGAAAAGCGGCGTGATCGAAGCCCGCAAATACGAAATTATTCGCAATGCTTTTGACTTTGCCGAACGTTCTGCCCGCCAGGCGATGGTGCCGCGAACACACGTTTTTGCCGTGAGTAAGTCGTCAACGGTGACGGAAATTATCGAAAAAGTATTGGAAAACGGATATTCGCGTGTGCCTGTTTTTGAAGGAACCATCGATCACATTTCAGGAATCATCTTCACCAAAGACCTTTTATTAAAACTTCATGCCGGAAAACCCTTTTCCGTTGATACCATCCTCAGACCTGCACACTACATCGCTTCCAATAAAAAGCTGATTGATATCATGCGGGATTTTCAGAAACAACATGTTCAGTTTGCCATCGTGGTCGATGAATTCGGAGGTACCGAAGGTGTCATTACCATGGAAGATATTCTTGAGGAATTAGTGGGGGAGATTCAGGATGAATACGATACGGAGACACCGTTGATCGAACGGATCGACGACCGCAAATACAGAGTGCAGGGTTCCGCAACGCTTACTTCCTTAAATGAAAAACTCCCCAGGCAACTTCCGGAAAATGAAACCTATGTGACCCTTGCCGGAATGTTAATCGATATTGTAGGGCGGATACCCAACGTTGGTGAAAGTATCGAACACGATCAGTATGTGTTTACTGTCATTAAGAGAATCAAAAATCAAATTATTCTCGTCGATATTTTTGACCGTTATGTCGAGGAGGAGGGATAGGTAAGAAGCTTAAAGCGGAAAGCCTAAAGCAAAAAGCTGAAATGCGCGGACAAATATTTTGGCCTGGGTAAACGAGCTGCGCATTCATTCTTATTGAACCAGCATGCAGCCGAATGCAATCAGCAGTGAAGTCCGGTCTTAATCCTTCTGCTTTAAGCTTTCTGCTTTCTGCTCCTAAAACCAGCGCTTATACTTAAAATAAGCAATCATTCCACCGGCGATTGAAAGCATGACTGCCCAGACAGCGCCATATCCATACCGCCAGTCCAGTTCGGGAAAAAATTTGAAATTCATTCCGTAGACCCCGACAATGAAAGTCAGTGGCATGAATATAGTGGAGATAATGGTCAATACCCGGATTACCTCATTCAATTTGCTGCCCTGGGTGTTGATATAAATATCCGTTAAGCCAGAACTAAGATCACGATAAGTGTCGAGTGAATCGATCAGATGAATAACATGTTCATATAGATCCCTATAATAAGGCGTGTTTTCTTCCTGAATAAAGTCACTCTCATCTTTGACGATTTTGCCAAGCGCATCGCGCAGCGGATACAAAGCTTTATGAAGAAAAATAAGCTCTTTTTTAATACTTTGAATTTTTTCGAAAGTCTCTTCAGAAGTGTTGCTTCGGATACTGCTTTCTATGTTTTCGATGTGTTCACCAATATTGTCCAAAACGTTGTAATAGCTTTCAACAATGATATCGATCAGCCGGTACATCAGGTAATCGGCTTGTTTTTTTCGCACACGACCCTGATCCTGCCGGATGCGCTCCCTGAACGAGTCGAATAGATCCCCCTCCTTCTCCTGAAATGTCAACAAAAAGTTTTTTCCCAGCACAAAACTGATCTGTTCATAGTCAATCTCAGGGCCATCAATGCGATACAACATTTTCAGCGTGACAAATAAGTAATCCTGGTATTCTTCTGCTTTTGGACGCTGATCGTTCAAAATATCCTCCACCAAAAGGGAATGCAGCGAGAAATGTACTTGCAGTTTTTCAATGATGGCCATGTTCGACAGCCCATCGAGATTTATCCAGTTAACCCGTAGGGGATCTATCTTTTGCATCAAATCGGAAACATCCGAAGCCACATGTTTATCATGCTTTTCGCGGTTGTAGGTGATGAGCTCCAGAATGACTTTTTCCGGTGGTACTTCTTCTGTTAATGGATGCATTTGACGGGGTGCGGAAGTTGAGATTTCATTATCGCAAGGCTTTCTTTCTCTAAAATAATAAATTCATTGGCAAACACGCAAAGCATGTGATCCGATCAGGGAAAATTTCAAAAAAGCGACAAAGACTTCAGGACTTACGAAACCTTGCGTATTATTGCGGTTCATGTCCTTACGTCTAGAAGATATCAAAGCTCCCATTGCCCGAGAGATGCAGGAATTTGAGCCAAAATTCAGGGCTTCGATGAAGACCAGGGTATTGTTGCTGGATAAGATCATGGGCTATATTGTAAAGCGAAAAGGCAAGCAAATGCGGCCCATGTTCGTTTTCCTAAGCGCCGGTACCTGCGGTCAGATCAATGAATCCACTTTCCGCGGCGCCTCGCTGATTGAACTACTTCATACAGCAACGCTGGTTCATGATGACGTCGTGGATGAAGCAAATTACCGAAGGGGCTTCTTTTCGGTAAATGCTCTCTGGAAAAATAAAGTGGCGGTACTGGTGGGGGATTTCCTTCTTAGTCGAGGATTGATCCTTTCCATTGAAAACAAGGATTTTAATCTGTTGAGAATAGTTACCAACGCGGTTAAGGAGATGAGTGAAGGTGAGCTTTTGCAAATCGAAAAATCGCGCAGGCTGGATATCACAGAGGAAATATATTACGACATTATTCGCCAGAAAACCGCTTCCCTTATTGCTTCCTGTTGCGCAGTGGGAGCAAGTTCTTCAGGTTCCGATGACAAGACCGTGGAAAGGATGCGTGAATTTGGTGAGAAGATCGGGATGGCTTTCCAAATAAAAGATGATCTGTTTGATTACGGTGAAATGGAAATCGGAAAACCGCTGGGTATTGATATTAAGGAAAAGAAGATGACGTTGCCTTTGATCTTTGCACTTTCAAAATCCTCATGGCTGGAAAAAAGAAGGATCATCAGTATTGTAAAAAACGAAAGCGAAAAGCCTAAAAAGGTGAAAGAGGTTATTGCCTATGTAAAACAATCCGGCGGAATAGAATATGCGATTGAAAGAATGAATCACTTCCACACCCAGGCAATGACAATCCTCCAGTCTTTCCCGGAATCACCTTATCGCAATTCACTGCAGTCGTTAGTTCAGTTCACGATTGACCGCACCAATTAGCATTTTCTTTGCGTTTTCAAAATGTAGTGGTTCAACTATGAGCACCAGCACAATATTTGTTTCGAACTTCTTCTGCGAGCCTAGCTAATAGCTAGCGTTATTCGCTACGGCGTAAAAAAAGTCCCGCTCACACGGAGAACGGGACTAACCTAACCTAAACCTAAATTTGCCTTGAATGAATTCAAAGGAATTCCTGGCGAGGCGCTAGAGTTTGGCATATTCCCGTGCGAAACTAGAAAGTCCTCACTTTTTCAATGCAATTTTAACCTGGTCCTGCCGGCTTCAAGGACGGCATAATCTTTTAAAGTTTGATAGAGCGATGGTTCGAGGGCCTCGAGCGCAGGCCCGGTATTGTCGGGTTGATAACTACCCTTCGTTTCCCACCATTTTTTAGCCTGGTCCCTGGCGAATTGACGATCAATGTGCTCGAACAAGTTGATGCACGAATCGGAGATCATCCATGGTTTTTCAACACTGCTGTATTTTTCAAATATCAAGCTTCGCATTTGTGTTCCACTTTCCTGGTTCTTAAAATGTGAAACTGAATAAGAAAGTGTTTCAGGCTCGGTCATGATCATATCCCAGTATTTTCTGGAAGCAACTACCTGCGCGGTGGTAAGCAAATATCCAAAGCCATTTTCAATTTGTTCTTTGGTAATTGGACAACGGGCTTTCAATTCCGGTTTCTTCTTTCCCAATAATTTTTCTAAAAAAGCCATAATGAAATCATTAATTGTTGAATGCATTCCTCCTCATTAGATACTCCCCATAGGGTGAATAGTTGCATATATGTCTCAAAAAATCTGAAAATGTTACAGATCCCTAGCATTCAATTGCTTACAAGGGCCGGTTGGAAGCTCTATGATGGTATAGAAGTGTCCAGAAATGGACTAAAACCGTTCGTTTTCAGATATCAGAGCTTTCCCGATACTTTTAATCTTTCAATTTTTTCGTATTGCGTCAAAAAATCCTCCAGTTTTTCAGCGGGTATCTTCTTCCCAATAATTTTTTTCTTGCCGTCTAAAACATACAAAGTTGGCGTCGTACTGGCATCATACAGATCCTGATAGGGGCCAACATAGGTCCGGGGTCCATTTACCGTAATCCACTTCATTTTCATTTCCTTAATATAATCCCGCATCTTGACCATACTGGTATCAGCGCTTACTGCATAGATTTCCACATCGAATTTCTTTTTGGCGTAAAACTCAACGAGCTTGGGTGTTTCCTTCTTACAGGATCCACAATCCGGATCAAAAATGTAAAGTACTGTATACTTGTTCTTAATATCGTATAGGGCCTTTGGTTTCAGGTTAACATCCTGCATGATGAGGTTTGCACCTTTTTGTCCGATAAGACTTTTCCTCAGACGGTCAGCGTGCTCTTTCAAGTTTTGGCGCATTTTATCATTTGCCCAGAAGTTCATTTCTCCGGAGGCGAAATAGGTGTCATTGAGATAAACGAATACTTCGTCGAGCCCCATTATTTCCGGATTTTGAAATTTGAGTACCGAAACCCACACTGCGTATTTGTAAGTTTCCTGATTTTTCTTTGCCCTGGCGATAACACCGCTGATGGATTTCTTCAGCGTGTCTGCCTGAGGGGCATAAAGCTTGTCAAGGTATTCTGTGATTTTTTCCTGATACAGGGGCCTGGGCATGCGGATGAGCGCATCGTCGGCAAGATCAAAATTGTCAAAGAAATGTTGGCGATACCATCTTAGCTGAAACGTCGAGTCTATGCTGCCATCGGCGTTTTTAGGGGGCTCGGGAATACTGATCGCTTTACTGGCTTTAAAGATCCTGGCGGTAAGCGTGGTCGGATTTTGACGAATGACATTATCCTGGTAGGCAAGAACCTTTTCATTGATCTTCCTGAAATTTTCACGCGCATCTTTCTTTTGCTCTTCGGCCAGCGTGCTATCCTGGATCGTTTTGATAAATGGTTCAGCTTCCTTATGCCGCTCCATATTAAATACCATGTTTTCAAAAAATAATGTATTGTCCAAATCGCCGGTTACTTTCATGTGCTTCACATAATCGCCTGTCTGCGTTTCCATCGCAAACTTTTGTGTGGCGCCAACCACCATTTCGAAAATCCTGGTCTTTTCAAGCACGAGGAAATAAATTCCCTGCGGAAGAGGTTGTTTACCCTCAAATAAAAATTCGCCATTGTGATTTACTTTGGCGGTGTCCTTTACAAAAGTACTTTCACCGTAATAATATCCGAGATAGGCGGTAGTGTCCTTCAGTCCGTCAATTTTAAACTGAATTCTATAGCCATTTTGGGCAAAACATGAGATGCTAAAAAACAAGATAATGTTGACAAGAGCAATACGCATAGTTCAGGTATTTTTACAAATTTCTAAAATTTGGGGATCATTTCAATTGTTTGCAATTAATAAGCCGGTTTTTAGATTGGTAACACTACGTGTTTAACAAATTTTAACATATTGCGGAGCAAGGTTACATGATGGAACGCGCTCCCTGAACCTTTCTTATACAGGGATTGCAAAATTGTGAGCGGAACTTTATTATTTTTAGCCTGGAAATGTCATTAATCGTTCAAAATCTTACAAAAGCATACGATCAGCAGAAAGCTGTCAATGATATTTCTTTTATCGTTAATCCGGGTGAAATTGTCGGTTTTCTCGGACCTAATGGCGCTGGAAAATCGACTACCCTGAAAATTGCTACCAGTTATTTACCTCCCTCATCGGGGAGTGTAATGGTCGGCGGCTTCGATGTGGTGATCAACGCTATGGCCGTAAAAAAAATTACGGGTTATCTGCCTGAGCACAATCCCCTGTATCTTGATCTATTTGTTCACGAATATCTTGAGTTTATTGGGAAGCTATATGGCATGCGTGGGAGCTTGCTAAAAAAAAGGGTTCATGAAATCATTGAACTCTGTGGTTTATCCCGCGAGCAGAATAAAAAAATTGAGAGCCTTTCAAAAGGATACCGGCAGCGAGTAGGTCTCGCCCAGGCACTCATTCACGACCCCTCTGTTCTTATCCTCGATGAACCCACTTCCGGTCTTGACCCGAATCAGATTGTGGAGATACGGAATCTGATTAAAAATATCAGTGAAAATAAAACGGTTATTTTCTCCACTCACATCATGCAGGAGGTGCAGGCGATTTGCGAACGCGTAATTGTGATTAACCAGGGTAGGATCGTGGCGAACGACAGACTCGAAAATCTTTTGTCATCAAAAAATTCGGGTGGAATTTTTATAGCTGAATTTGCCTCCCCGGTAAATCAGGCTGACCTGCAAAATCTTCCCGGGCTTTCAGAAATAATTCCCTTGAGTGCTCATCAATACCGCATCGTCGCGCAACCGGGGTTTGATCTGAGGTCAGAGATCTTTCGTCTGGCAGCGGATAAAAATCTGTCGCTTATCGGATTAAAACAGGAAGAGAACTCGCTTGAAAACATTTTCCGGGAATTAACAGCCTCCAC